>CAYRWH010000150.1:0-4957 GCA_964427935.1 uncultured Halobellus sp.
CGGTCGCGGCGGACGGCCGTGTCGGGGTCGTCGTCGGTCATCTAGCTGTGGTCGGTGTCGTCCGTCGTCTCAGCGCCCTCACCGCTTCCGTCCGTGGCGAGCTCCGGCTTCGAGACCGCCTTCTTCACGTCGTTGGCGAGACGCTCCTGGAGGCCGTGATATTTCGCGACGCCCGTGGCGTCCGACTGGGCGATGCCTGCCACGTCCTCGGTGTTGAACGACGCCATCTCCTCGGAGTACACCGCGTACTCGGAGTCGCGAGCGACGACGCGGCAGTTGCCGCCGGAGACCTTCACCGTCGCCGTCCCGGTCACCACGTCCTGCGTCTCGTCGACGAACGCGTTGAGTGCGTCGACGACGGGCGCGAACACGAGTCCCTGATACGCCTTCTCCGACCACTCCTGCTCGATTCCCTTCTTAAATGAGCGCTCGTTTTTCGTCAACACGAGGTCTTCGAGCGCCTGGTGTGCGGTGAGCAGGACCGTCGCGGCCGGGTGTTCGTAGTTCTCACGCACCTTCAGGCCGAGCATGCGGTCCTCCATCACGTCGGTACGGCCGATCCCGTAGCCGCCAGCGTACTCGTTGAGATGCTGGATCAGTGGGACGGGATCCATTTCCTCGCCGTCGACGGCGACGGGGACGCCCTCCTCAAACTCGACTTCAATGGTCGTCTCGCCTTCTGGCTCCGCGGTCCACTCGTAGATGTCCTCCGGCGGCTCGTAGTCGGGATTCTCCAACTTGCCGCCCTCAACCGCGCGTGACCAGATGTTCTCGTCGATGGACCAGACGCCGCCGTCGCCCGCCTCGACGGGCAGATCCTTCTCGGCGGCGTAGTCGATCTCCCACTCACGGGTCAAGCCGAGTTCGCGAACGGGGGCGATGACTTCGAGATCGGAGCCGCGCCAGACCGCCTCAAAGCGGAGCTGGTCGTTTCCTTTACCCGTACACCCGTGGGCGATGGCGTCACAGCCCTGCTCCTCGGCGACCCCGAGGATCGCCTCAGCGATGACGGGGCGCGCGAGGGCGGTCCCGAGCGGGTAGCCCTGATACGTCGCATTGGCTTTCACCGCGTCGTAACACAGCTCTGCGAACTCCGCTTTCGCGTCGACGACGTGAATGTCCAGTCCCAGCGCCTCGGCAGTCTCTTCGGCCTCGTCGAACTCCTCTGTCGGCTGCCCGACGTCGACGTTGACGCCGATGACCTCGTCGTAGCCGTACTCCTCTTTTAAGAGTGGGACGCAGACTGTGGTATCGAGTCCGCCACTGAACGCGAGTGCAACGCTTGTCATTAGTGGGATAGACCCGGTGTATGCCCTTAAATTCGTCGTTTTAGATATTGTAATAAAGTCATAGAGACGGCGCTAGGAGGGAACGCAGCAGTGGCTCTACGGAACGAAACGGCGCGAACGCGACGAGTGGAGTAAAGTTAGTGGCCTCGGAAGGCCGGTCGTCGCGCCGCGCCGGAAACCGGTCGCGGTCGGACGCCTCGTCGCGGTCGCGGGGCTCGTCGGCCTCGGAAGAGCGTGGCCGCCGAACGAGCCTCCGCAGTCATCAGCTTCAGATAATTGATCAGTCGTATAAAAACGTTCCGTCACGAGGGCGTCGGGACCGCGGTCCACGGTGTGGATATCCGGGAACCGCAGCCAAACGCCACGCGCAGCCGCCTACAACGCCTCCCGATACGCGTCGAGGGTTTCCTCGACATCCGCCTCCGTGTGCGCGTAGGAGGTAAATTGACACTCGAACTGGTTGGCGGTGAGGAAGACACCGTGATCTTTCATCTCCTGCCAGAACACCCGTTCCCACCGATCCGTCTCCGCGGCCGCGACATCTGCCCCCGTCTTCGGACAGCTGTCGTACCGCGAGCAAGAAGCGTTCTGCCGACAGCCAGCCGCACAGCAGTCGTCGACATCATCCGGGGCATCGCGCGTGAACACCGTCTTGAACATCGAGTCCGTGCCGACCACAGTGTACTCGGGCGCACGCTCGGCACAGATCTCCGTGATCCCCTCACGGAGCTTCCGACCGAGCCGGTTGACGTGTTCGTACACGTCGTTTTCGGCGGCGTACTCCAGATACGCTTTTCCGGCAGCCATCGTCACGGGGTGTCCGGAGAACGTGCCCGACTGAAACACGTCGCCGGCAGGCGTGAATCCCTCGATGATCTCGGCTTTGCCGCCGATAGCGCCGACGGGGAACCCCCCGCCGATGATCTTTCCGAACGTCGTTACGTCCGGCGTGACGCCGAGTTTCGACTGCGCACAGCCCAGCCCGCCAACCCGGAACCCGGTGATCACCTCGTCGAAGACGAGCAGCGAGCCGTGGTCGTCACAGAGGTCACGTAGCGTCTCGTGGTAGCCGTCGACTGGGGTGACGATCCCGGTGTTCGCGAGTATCGGCTCGACAAGAACCGCAGCGATGTCGTCGCCGTGTTCGGCGAACACTTCCTTTGCCGCACCCGGATCGTTGAACGGGATCGGAAGGGTGTGTTGCGCGAACTCCTCTGGGATCCCCGCGGTCGACGGGTGTGGGTTCTCCGGCGAGCCCTCCACGAGCGTCGACTCCTGTGCGCCGTGGTAGCCGCCCTGCATGACGACAATCTTGTCGCGGCCGGTGTGACCACGCGCAAGCCGCACCGCCGACACCGTCGCCTCCGTCCCCGAGTTGACGAACCGAATCGACTTGACGCTCGGAACGTGTCGCGAGACGAACTCCGCGTGTTCGACCTCGACCTCCGTTGGAGCGCCATACATCGGGCCTGCGGCCGCATGTGACTGGACTGCCGCAGAAACCGGTTCGGGGACATCGTGGCCGTACAGCAGGGGTCCGTACCCCATCACCCAGTCGATGTAGCGGTTCCCATCGGCGTCGATGACGTGCCCCCCGTCTCCGCGCTCAATAAAGAACGGGTGCGGCATTGTCGCCCGGACGGAGGAGTTGACCCCGCCAGGCATGACCGACAGCGCGCGGTCGTACAGCTCGCGAGAACGCTCGTGGTTCATGAGTTTTGGTTACGTTGCCGGAGTAAAAGACGTTGGCAACCCCGATCGGGTGCTGACATCCTCCCACGGCTTCAGCCGTGGGGTTCCCGACCACAGGCCGGGCGGTCCACGGCGGGAGGTTCCCCACTCGTACGCGGTGGGGTTGTGGGCCGTGCCAGTGCGGCCCCCGACCGAGATAGCGGGCTTCATCTACCCCCGCGAAGGGTGCGTATCCTTACCTCGGACTCGGTATCACAACCAACGAATGTCAGAACAATCAACGTTTCGCCGGTTGTCGGCTTCATCCCACGACTAAACTCGTGGGCTTTCGCCTCGAAACTCTGTAAGCTACGGGCGCGGCGAGTTCGCACCGAGGCGGTCGTCCCGTTAGACCGCCTCCGGACCGGTCGCACCGGTGCGGACCTGCAGTGCGTCCTCAACCGGGAGAATGAACACCTTTCCGTCACCCGCCTCGCCGGTCTTGGCGGCGTCGGCGATCGCTTCGGCGACCTCGTCGGCTGGGATGTCCGCGACAACGACATCCACTTTCACCTTCTGATGGAGGTCGACGGTGAACTCCTCGCCGCGCCACTGGCCCTTCTTGGCCGGCTGGCTGCCACGGCCGGAGACGTTCGTTACCGTGAGCGACGGGGCCTGGATCTCCGCGAGCGCCTGCTTGATGTCACCGAGCTTGTCCGGGCGGACGACGGCGGTGACCATCTTGATCTCCGAGCCGGCCTCCTCCCCGCCGTCGGCGCGGGGCGAGCCATCGGTGGTGTCGACGACCGCTGAGCCGCCGTCGGTCGCGACGCCCGGTTTGCCGAACTCGGGGTAGGTGTCGACGCCGTGTTCGGCGGCGTCGAGGCCGTCACGCTCGTGATCCGGCGTGACACGGGCCTGACCGATAGCTTTGAGACCGCCCCACACGGCGGCGGTCGCGAGCACGGTCCAGATCGTGATGACCGCGACGCCGACGATCTGCGGAACGAACGCGGACGCCTCGATCGAGAGGAAGCCACCGCCGATGACATTGCCGCCGATCGCGCTCCCATTGATCGACCACAGCGGGTAGAGAATCAGCCCGAGCATCCCTGCGCTCCCGTGAACCGGGAACACCGCACACACGTCATCGATCTTGAGGCGTTTCTCGACGAACCGGAAGACAAGCGGGAGCTGGGCGCCGGCGATGAGCCCGATCATCAACGCGCCCATCGGCGTGAGCAGATCCGTTGGGCCCGTGACGCCGACGAGTCCGGCGAGCATCCCGTTGGCCACGTACAGCGTGTCCGTTTTGCCGTTGATGTAGATCGACGCCGCAGCGGCACCGATCGCACCCATACCCATTCCCAGCGCAGTGACCATCGCCACGCTGCCGACGTATGCGAAGTCGTCGAGTATGATCGAGGTGCCGTCGGCGGCGAGCGGGTCCGCAGCCGTACCGACGTTGAAGCCGAACCAACCGAAACAGAGTACGAGCGTCCCGAGTACGGCGAACGTCATCGAGTGACCGGGAATAACGTTGACGGAGCCGTCGTCGCCGTACTTGTCCATCCGCGAGCCCAGCACCCATGCGGCCGTCAAGCCGGCGACGCCGCCGACGCCGTGGACGACCATGCCGCCCGCGAAGTCGGCGAAGCCGAACGCCGCGAGTATCGGCGCGTCGGCTCCCGGCGCGTACCACACCATGCCGGCAACGACCGGGTAGATGACTGCCGCGAGCAGGAACGTGTACGTGACGTACGCACGGAGCTTCGCGCGGCCGGCGACCGCTCCGGAGACGATCGTCGCGGCCGTCATCGCGAAGACAGCGCTGAATAGCCACAGCGTCCACCCGGTGTCAGCGGACTCTCCGAACATCGTCAACGGTGACGACGCGGTTCCTCCGCCAAGCAACGACCCGACGTTGTTCGAGATCCCCATGCCGATCACGAAGAAGACGCCGATGCCGACCGCCCACGTGAGCATGTTCTTCGTGA
>CAYRWH010000151.1:0-4943 GCA_964427935.1 uncultured Halobellus sp.
TGTACGCGAACCGGCCGTTCGGGCTCGCGCCGGGCATGGGGCTCAACGCTTTCTTCGCGTTCACAGTCGTTCTCGGACTGGGGATCCCGTGGCAGACCGCGCTCGCGGCTGTCTTCGTCGAGGGAATCCTTTTTATACTGCTCACGGCGGTTGGGGCGCGGGAGTACGTTATTAACCTGTTCCCGAAGCCGGTGAAGTACGCCGTCGGGGCCGGTATCGGTGCGTTCCTGCTGTTCATCGGTCTTCAAGAGATGCAGGTGATCGTCGGCTACGAGGGGACACTCGTCGAACTCGGCGATGTCGTCGCAACGCCCGGCGCGCTTCTCGGCGTTCTCGGCGTGCTGTTCACCCTGATACTCTGGGCACGGGGTGTCACCGGCTCCATCGTCATTGGCATCCTGACGACAGCGACCGCCGGCTGGCTGGCCGCGATCGCCGGTCTCGTCGCACCCGCCGCCGTCGTCGACGGAGATCTCTACGGCACGTTCGCGGAGCAGGGACTGATCGACGGACTACTGACGCTTATCACGTCCGTTCAGTTCGATTTTACCCCGATCGCGGGGGCGTTCCTCGACGGACTCGCCGACATCGATCCGGTGACGTTCACGCTGGTCGTGTTCACCTTCTTTTTCGTGGATTTCTTCGATACGGCCGGGACGCTCATCGGCGTCTCCCAATTCGGTGACTTCCTCGACGACGAGGGCGAACTCCCCGACATGGACGAACCCCTGATGGCCGATGCGGTCGGCACCACCGTCGGTGCGATGCTCGGTACCTCGACGGTGACGACGTACATCGAGTCCTCGACCGGCATCGAGGAGGGCGGTCGCACCGGTCTCACGGCCCTCGTCGTCGCCGCGTGTTTCCTCGTTGCGATCCCGGTCGTCGCGCTCGTGCCACTCTTACCCGACTACGCCTCGTTCCTCGCGCTGGTGGTCGTCGGCGTGATGATGTTCCAGGGCGTCACCGACATCGACTGGAGTCACCCGGCGTGGACGGTGTCGGCCTCGCTCACCATCCTCGTGATGCCACTGACGTACTCCATCGCAGACGGACTCGCGGCCGGGATCATCACGTTCCCGATTATCAAGGCCGCCATGGGCGAGAGCGATGACATCCACCCCGGTCAGTGGGTGCTCGCCGTCCTCCTCGTTGCGTACTACGCGCTCCAGACTGGCGGGTTCGTCCTGTAACACGCACTCACCCCGCGCGCAGCGTCGTCGCGCGCTTTTTGTTGGGCCCCCGCTACTCGATCGTATGGAAGAGTGGGAGTCGGTCCGGGCGTGGAAGCTCCGTGAGCTACCGGATCCGCCAACCCTCACCCTCACACAGCTGTTCTCGAAGCTCTCGGAGAACGGCCCCAACTCGTATCGCCCGCCACAGCCCTCCTGGGAAACGAAAGCGAGCGTTCGACTACGGGACAAATTCAAATGCGCGCTGTGTCCGGCCGGGCACGTGGAGACCGTCGACGGCGCGAGCGTCTGGCGCGCCCGCGACGGCCGAATGCGACGCCGACCGCCCGGAAAGTCGACACAGGGGACGGCCGCGCGCGTGCTCGAAGTCCACCACGTCGTCCCACGGGCCAACGGCGGGACGAACGACCTCTCGAACCTGATCACGCTGTGTCCGGACTGCCACGAAGACGTCCACGACCGCCGAGCCGACCGGATCCCGCGCGAGAAGACACGCCCCCCGCTCGGTACTCAGCCGTGAAACGCCGCGGTCGACCAGCCGAGCGGACGGCCGACCGCCGAAATAAGGCACCGGGTATATAAACCCGACTGCGAACAGAGCTAACCACCTGTCAACACAGACCGAGCGCTAATGCGTTCCGGGTACACCGACAGCCGTACTTCTTTACGCGTCTACGCCCTATTGAGATCCGATGACGGATCTAACACTCTACGAACTGCCGGGCTGCCCGTACTGCGCGAAGGTCAAGGACAAGCTCGCCGACCTCGATCTCGAGTACGAGTCGATCGAGGTTCCCCGATCGCACGACCAGCGTACGGAGGTCGAGGAGATAAGCGGGCAGACTGGGGTCCCTGTGCTCGTCGACGAGCCGAATGGGATCGACGCCATGCCCGAAAGCGACGACATCGTCGCGTACCTCGAAAAGACGTACAGTAACGTGAACTAGGGCGACCACGAATCTGCGGCTCGTGAACGACCGCGGCTCGTGACGACACCGACCTGCGACGACCGCCTCACACAACTCACGAGGCTATTTACTACTCGATGCCGTCGGTTCCGGCGTGCGACTCATTCACCGCCCGGTCGACGGCGACTCTCGTGTCCTCGCGAGCGACGTGGACGTCGCTCAGACGACGCTCGAACAGGCGCGTGGACTCATGTTTCGCCGATCGATTCCGGACGAGTACGCGCTCGTGTTCCCGTTCGACGATCCGGACACACAGTGGCTCCATATGCTGTTCGTCCCGTTCGCTATCGACGCGGTGTGGCTAGTCGACGGCGAGGTAACGACAAAAAAGCGGCTCGCGCCGTTCGTTGGGCTGGGACGCGGGCGCGCCGACACGATAGTCGAACTCCCTGCGGGCGCAGCCGACGATGTGGCAGTCGGCGACGAGGTCCGGCTCCAAACGTGAGACACGAGGTCCCAGTCGGCGCGCGCTCAGTCGGCGTTCGGGGTTCGTAAACTGAGTTCGATACGGGTTCCACCCCCCTTGCTTTCGGTGATGGCGAGTTCACCGCCCCCCGCGGTGACAACCCAGTTGACGTACCAGAGTCCGAGTCCACTGGCGTGGTCCAGCGGCTTCTCTTCACCCGTGAGGACCGCGCGCTCGGTTGCTGGAATTCCTGGACCGTCGTCGGCGACGACCAGCGAGACCCACGATTCGCTCGGGAACTCAGTCGCCGCGACGTGAACCCGCGGACGGTCCGCGTCGTTGTGGCGGATGGCGTTGTCGATGAGTTCGGCGAGGGCGTCGGACAACTGGTCGACGGCAGAGACGGTGAGATCGGGGGAGACATCCGTCTCGACGTCCGCGCGCTCGCGAATCTCCGCTGGGACCGATTCGAGCGCGTCCGACACGACGGAGGCCAGTGGGATCGGGCCGGGAGTGGGTTGGTTCGCGAGGAGCCGCTCAACCCGCCGTGACATCTCGCCGAGGTGTAACAGCCGCCCGGCGGTCTCGAGTACGCGATCGAGTTGTGCGACCGTCTCCGGGTCGTCGACATCGCGTTTAACCTGTCGCGTGAATCCCGTGACCACGTTGAGTTCGTTCCGGAAGTTGTGCCGAAGCACGCGCGTCAGTACCGCGAGCCGCTCGTCGCGGAGTGACGCCTCAGTGCGGTCTTCACCGATCCCGACGACTCCGACGGGTGACCCGTCCGAGCCGATCACGGGGCCGACCGTCACCCGGTACGGCGTCCGCTCGCCGGACCGCGTGAGCAGCGTCGCCTCGCGCTCGACGCGGTCACCCTCCGCGTACACCTCGGCGAGCGCGTCGGCGACAGTCGACCGAGTCGAATCGGAGAACAGGTCGGGCAGCGCCCGTCCGGACAGCTCTTCGGCGGTGTAGCCGGTGTCGGACGCCAACCGGTCGTTCCACCGTGTTAACGTCCCTCCGGCGTCACACTGGAACAACGATGTCGGAACCGTGGTGGAAACCGATTCGAGCGTTCGCAGGCGGTCGCGCGCGACTCGTTCGGACCGGATTCGGCCGGTTGCGTTTGAAAGGGCGACGACGAGCCAGTCACGGTCCGCGATCGACGCCGTGTGCGCGCGGACCTCAAGCCACCGTGTCTCGCCGTTTGGGGTCCGGGCCTCCCACTCGAAGGTAGTCGACCCGCCGGATCCGACGACCGAGTTGAACACCTCCTCGACGGACTCACCGTTGCCGGTCGTCGGGTCGCCGATGTCAGTGAGTCCCATCAGCGTGAGCGTCGAACGGTCCCGGCCGAGCAGCGCCGCCGCGGGGTCGTTCGCCGCGTGGATCGCGTTCGTGTCCGGGTCGACAGCGAGAGTCGGGCTCGGAACGGCGTCGACGAACGACCGCACGGCCACCACGCGCTCGTCGTCGACCTCGCTACCGAACCCGCTAGTCCGCTGGGTGTGACCGATACCGTCGGCGGTGGCGTCGTGGGGGGCAGACTCGGCGTCGACAGCGGCGTCGTGGTCGGAGGAGTCGTGGTCGGAGGAGTCGTGGTCGGAGGAGTCGTAAGGGGTAGACTCGGCGTTGACGTTGGCGTCGCGGGCGGCCGTCCCGGGATCACGGACTCCGTTGTCGCCTAGGTGCGCGTCTCTGTCGTCCCGATCACCGTCCCCCTGATCCATTAGTTATATAATTGAACAGTTTCGAGACATATAGCTTATGCGCCTGAAATCCAGCTTGTGAAGGGGAGACAATCGTGGAGGAATCAGTCCGCCTTTGCCTGCCAGTCCCGGACCGTATCCGGACTGACGCCGTCGACATCCGTGGCCAACTCGTCCGGATCCGCCGATTTGAGCGCCTCGACGCCGTCGATACCCGCGCCCTGAAGCTTCTCCGCTGTCTTCTCGCCGATGCCCTCGACGGTCTCTAACTCTGACCCCTCTTGACGGGCCTGGAACTCCCGGTAGTTACAGATCGGACAGCCGAGTTCCCACGGCTCGTCGCCGGAGTGGACGCGAAGATGTGGGAGGTCGTGCTCCTCACAGATATCGTCCGTCACCTCGATTTCGCCGCGGCGCGGGAGCGGCAGCGAGTACTCACAGTCGGGGTACCGGGTACAGCCGACCAGCCGCGAGCCGGATCGGAGCTGTTTGATCGCCAGCTCGCCACCGCCGTCGGCGGTTTCACCGCCTCCGTTCCGCGGCGAAGCCGCGTCTTTCCCACATTCCGGACACGTCCCGATCACCTCGTCTTCGGCCTCGTCCGCCTCGTCAGCCTTACACCGCGGACAGCCGTGGACGAACGTCTTCCGACCTGCGAGCATCTTCA
>CAYRWH010000152.1:0-4938 GCA_964427935.1 uncultured Halobellus sp.
CACGAGTTCGTCGACGAACTCGACGACAAGCTCGACGAGACGGTCCAGAAACTCGGGTCTATGCGTATCGACGACACCGCCGAAGTCGAAAGCTAACGTTTCGCTACGAGTTTTTGCGAGTTACGCTCGTTGAACCGCGCGATCCTACGACGGACGACATGGAGCATCAGCGGTACCTCCAGAATCGTTGGCTACAGGTCCGGAACCGTTAGGTGGAATCCGCCCTCTCGGGACTCGACGAGACAGAGGTGATAGCCTCGCTTCCGCGACAGCTTCACGAAGCTCTTCCGTTTCGAGCGGCCGAACAAGCCGCCTCCAACAGCATCGCCGGCGACCTCTAACGCGTCCGGATCGAAGAAGCTCGCCGTCACGGCGAACGCCCCGGCAAATTCGCTGTTTGCTTCCGCGACCCGTTTTCCGTTTGCGACAAGCGATTCGAGGCTCGCACCCTTCGTCGGCGCTCGCGTATCGTTGAGATCGGCGGCGAACAGCGGGTTCCCCATCCGGTCTCGGAGAACCAGATCGAAGGCCTGCTTATCATCCACATCCTCGTCGTTTCCGGCAGCGACCGACACTGACCCGCCAATCTCGGCACGGTCGATGTCGGGGAGCGCGTCGTAGAGGTCACGAAGCGCGCTCCCGTTTCCGGTCTCGCCCACCTCGAACGGGAGTTCCTCCGCGAGCCACCGCGTGAACCCGTACTCCATGGTGTCACGAAGGAACTCCTCGAACGGTCTCCCGTCGACAGAGAGGCCGTCAGTCTCGAAGCTGGTGTGGTGTTCGATACGCAGATTCTCGCGAAGTTCGTCGCGTCCCACGGTTCCATCGTGGGCGTCCTCCAGCGTCGCACCTCCTTTCGACTCGTACCTGATGAACAGGTTGGTCCCGTCACGGGCCTCCGCCGCGGAGAGGCTGTGGTCTCCCTCCGGCAGCTGCGACTCCGCCTCGGTGAGTTTTGTTCTGAGACGCTCTATCTCCGCGCGGAGCTCTTCGACTTCCGCTTCCAGTTCCTCGACCTCCGATTTGAGCTCGTCACGCTCACGAGTCAGTGAGTCCCGTTCCTCGCGAAGTGCGTCTCGTTCGGTCGCGAGCGACTCCCGCTCGGACTTCGCTTCCGCAAGCTTCGTTTCCAGCTGCTCGATCCGGTCGTGAGCCTCGTCCGTCTCCCCACCGGATCGGGATACGGCGGCCCGGCCCTGATTCGACGGAGTCGGACGGGGATCCGGTGACCCCTCAGTGGACCCAGTACCGTTCGACCCGGCAGTGCTCGACCGTGACGGCTCGACGTCGCGGTTCGCTTCCCGATCGGGACCGGCTCCTGATCGACCCCGGGTGGGACCCATGTTTCGCTCCGCACCGTCCGTCTCCGCGCCCCGGACGCTGGTTTCGGACGGGTCGAGCGCCGGAATCGACTTCGCCTCCCGCCACTGTGCTTCCTCGGAAAACACGTCCTCATCGTCGGGCGGTTCCTCGTCCGTTCTCACACGGGTCCCCGTCCTGGGATCGGACCCTGGCGACGACTCCGCGGGTCCAGCGTCGACATCGACGGACTCCGGACCGTCGGCTCCGGCATCCGTGGTGACCGCGCTGGAGTCCGGTACGTTCGACGCAGATGTGTTCGCGTCAGTCTCCTTCGTCTCGGCGGCCTCCGCCTCCGAGACGCCAGTGTTCTGCCTATCGGCAGTCCGGTCTCGACGATCGTTCTCGCTCGTTGCCGGACCGGAGTCGGTATGACTTCGAGCGGGGGTCGCTCCTGACTCGTCCGCCGAGCCGTCCTCCGCCTTCGCTCCGGGGGCATGGGTCCCGTCACTTGCGTCATCTTTTGCGGGACCGACCGACTCGCTCGGCTCGTCGCCGCTCTGTGGATCGCGTTCTGCGCCCGCTTCGCCTGCTCCGCCCGCTCCGCCCGTTTTACCGCGTTCGTCTGACTCGCTTGTTTCGCCCGATTCCTCCGTCTCATCGCGTTCGTCCGACTCGTCCCGTGCGGTCGACCCAGCAGAATTGGTCTCCCCTTCCGACGTTCCCTCGGGAAGCGATCGAACGTCGAGGTCCACCTCGTAAACCGAGTATATCCCCACTTCGTCGTCGGCGAGTTCGAACGCCTTCTCGCCGGTTTCGAGGCGTCTGGAGTTCCCGACGTACGCGGCTGCCATCGATTCCCCCGCAGTGTACGCGACGTAGTAATCTCCCGAAAGCACGTTCTCAGTGAGTTCGACGTACCCGGTGAACCCGCCCTGAGAGAGTTTCTGGTCGGCTTCCGCAAGCGACGTGTCGTTTGTGTAGTACTGTGCGCGCTGTGTACCACCCTGCTCCTGCATGGCGAACAGCACCGGGAGCGACTCGTGTGGAGCCTCGTACACGGTCCCAGAGGCGTCCGCAAACGCGTCAAGCTCCCTGTCGACGGTGCCGATGACCCGGCCGTCGAGCAGGAACAGCCATCCGGTTCCGTCCGTTACCGCGCCCGAAAAGCCGTCATCAACGTGTTCGCGGATCCCGTCGAACCCCCCGGAGAACGTCCGGGCGTCCCACCCGGTAATGTCCTCTCTTCGCTGTGCGTCCATTACTTAGCGTATTTCGCCAGCAACGACCCAAATACTTTCCGGAGCGTGAGACGAGCGTCTGACGCCTGCTCAGCCCGCTGTCCCGATCCGGTCCTCGTCAGTTCGCGTTTTTTACAGTCCTGATCGCCTCACAGCCCAACGCGACGACATCCTCGTCGAAGTCGGACGCACGGAGGTCACTCGGCGCGTACCACTCCCACCGATCCGCTGTGGCCTCATCGTCCCCGTTCGGATCGATCTCTCGCGACGGGACGTGAGCGTAATAGAGGTGATCGATGTGCTGGTGCCCGACCGACCCATCAGGGTGGACGTTAATATCATGGAGCATCTGGTGGGCCGGCTCCGGAAGCGAGCGCCCGTTCGGAGTCTCCACGTCGGCGCGGTCGGCGACCAGTTCGGCTTCCAGTCCCGTCTCCTCGCGCACCTCGCGGAGAGCCGCCTCGTGGGGGAGCTCGTCACGGTCAATGTGGCCACCTGGTGGGAGATGTATCCCGAGACGACCGTGTTCGTGGAGCGCAGTCGCGCCGTCGTTAACGATGTACGTGGTGGCGGTAAAGTGGCGTGTCGTTTCCATACACGACACACGATCTGGGCTGATTTGGTCGTTTGGAACCGTCGCGCTCTACTGGGGGGTTTCGGCTCCTGAGAGCTCGGCGGCGAGCGCCTCCGCGATGGAGGTTTCGGCCTCCTCCACAAAGCGAGCAACCTCCTCGCCGTCGGCCGTCTCCACGACGACGGTGGGGATGAGTTCGATATCGTACTCTTCGACTCCCGGGCCCTCCTTACCCGACGGCCCCTTGGTCACAGGGAACGACTCGATCCGGTCGTCGGGGACGCCCGCAGCAGCGAGTGCGGCACCGAACGCGGGAAGCTGTCGTTTACAGTCGATACACCAGTCACCACCCCACACCTTGAACTGGTACTCCCCGTCGAGCGCGTCGAGGACAGCTGAATCGAGCGTGTCTGGGTCGAAAGACGGGTCGGGAGCGAGCGTTTCGAGTGTCATATCACACGATAGGCGGGCAGCCGGTATTAACGCCGCGGCGGCGGCGACGATAGCCGCCCTCCGGGATCTGCCAGCCGACGATCCGTGGTCGCGGTGTTTGCCGCGGTCCGTCGGGCATTTGAGTGGGCGTGACTTTCGGGCCAATAATGGACGAAGACATCCTGGAGGGACTCGGCTCGCCGCTGGTTCGGGTCGACTCCCCACCCGGGACGACGATTGCCGCTAAGGTGGAATCGCGGAACCCC
This sequence comes from uncultured Halobellus sp., assembly GCA_964427935.1. Taxonomy (GTDB): domain Archaea; phylum Halobacteriota; class Halobacteria; order Halobacteriales; family Haloferacaceae; genus Halorubrum. The sequence goes on from CAYRWH010000152.1 coordinate 3,813, forward strand.
GGCGGGTCGGCGAAGGACCGACCAGCACGCTACATGGTCGAGGCCGCCGAGCGCGACGGTGAACTCGAACCCGGAGACGGCATCGTCGAACCCACGTCGGGCAACACCGGGATCGGTCTGGCGATGGTTGGCGCAGTGAAGGGGTACGATGTCACGCTCGTGATGCCCGAGGGCAAATCGAGGGAGCGACGGCGGATCATGCGCGCCTACGGCGCGGAACTTGAACTCGTTGAGGGAGACATTTCCAACGCGCGGGCTCGTGCTGACGAACTCGAACGTGACAAGGGGATGTTCCAGCCACGACAGTTCGAAAACCCTGCCAATCCGCGCGCTCACTACGAAACGACCGGACCTGAGATACTCGAACAAATCGAAGATCAGAGTATCGACGCGCTGGTCGCTGGCGTCGGCACGGGCGGCACCATCACGGGGATTGGTCGGCGGCTCCGCGAGGCGTTCCCGGACGTGGCGATCCATGCGGTCGAGCCGGCCGACAACGCTGTCCTTTCGGGAGGAGAACCCGGGAGAGACGCGTTTCAGGGAATGGGACCGGGCTTTATTGCCGACAATCTTGATGTCGACCTGATCGACGCCGTCCACACGGTCGACATCGAAGACGCGGAGGCCGAGTGCCGACGACTCGCCCGCGAGGAGGGGATTCTCGTCGGGCAGTCCTCCGCCGGATCCAACCTCGCAGCGAAGCGGGTCGCGGCCGACCTGCGTGACTCCGGGGAGTATGCCGGGGACGAACCGCTCGTCGTTACCGTCTTCTGGGACAGCGGCGAGCGCTATCTCTCTGCCGGGACGTTCGATGAGCCCAGCGGAGGGGACTCCGTGCGTGACCGCCACGAGTGAGACACTCGGTGGCGAACTCAGCCGGCTCGTGAAACTGCTCAGAAGAGTGTGTCTGCCTCCACTATCGGTCGATACGGATACGTCAGTGATTGATCGCGGGAGTGGGTATAGCAGATCGCCGGCGACGAGATCGTATTTAAACGGAGTATGAGCGGTAGCGACGACGGTTTATAAATAAGGAATACGGTGGCGTGCCCCGGTTCGCGCCCTTTTGAGGGCGCGAACCGCGAGGGACCGAAGGTCCCTCTGGCAGCCGGCGCGTAGCGCCGGC
>CAYRWH010000153.1:0-4888 GCA_964427935.1 uncultured Halobellus sp.
AACACCGCCGGGGATTCCGGCACGCGGGACGATTCGAGTCCCGAACCCGACGCCGAGACGGCAGAGGGGACTGACGACGACGTAACCGTTTACGATCTAGCACCTGATTGTACGCTTACAGACATCGAGACCGATGCGTTATACCACGCCGAAGTCAACGGCGTCGTCGAGTACGGCGTTTTTGTCGATGTCTCGGATTCCGTCTCCGGGCTCATCCACTCGTCGAGTCTAGAGGGAGAATACGAGGTTGGCGACCGACTGATCGTCCGACTCACGGAAGTCAAGGAAAACGGTGACATCGCGTTCGCCGACGTGTCGCTGGATGGCTACACAACCGAGACCGTCGAACACGAGCCGAGTATCTCGCGCGTCCGCGGACTCACACCCGGTGACGAGGTCACCGTCGAGGGAGAGGTCGTCCAAGCGAAACAGACCGGTGGTCCGACGATATTCGGCGTCGCGGACGCCTCCGGTGTCCTCTCGTGTGCCGCCTTCGAAGAGGCCGGTGTCCGTGCGTACCCGGAGATCAATGTCGGCGACATGGTCCACGTCTCCGGAACCGTCGAGACCCGTGAAGGGGGCCTCCAGCTGGAAGTCGACTCAGTGACGGCGCTTGACGGCGACCGGGAGACCGAGGCTCGGGACCGCTTCGAGGCCGCACTCGACGACCGTGCTGAGCCAGCGGATATCGATCCGCTCGTGGAGTGGGAGGCATTCGAGCCGATATACGAGGATCTCCGGGAACTGGCCCGGACCCTCCGTCGAACGGTCCTTGCGGGACGACCGCTCCGCGTCCGACATCACGCCGACGGCGACGGGATGTGCGCGGCGATACCCGTCCAGTTAGCGCTGGAACGCGTCATCCGTGACGTGTACGAGGACCCCGACGCCCCCCAACACCTGTTCAAACGGCTACCGAGCAAAGCCCCGTACTACGAGATGGAAGACGTCACGCGAGATCTTAATTTCGCGTTGGAGGGGCGCGCCCGCCACGGGCGGAAGCTACCGCTTCTTCTCATGCTCGACAACGGCTCCACCGAGGAGGACGTACCTGCCTACGAGAACCTCACCCACTACGACATCCCGATCGCGGCCGTCGACCACCACCACCCGGATCCGGAGGCGGTCGCACCCCTGCTCGACGCACACGTCAACCCGTACCTCCACGACGAGGACTACCGGATCACGACCGGCATGATGTGTGTCGAACTCGCGCGACTGATCGACCCGACGATAAGCGACGACCTCGAACACGTCCCCGCGGTCGCCGGGCTTTCGGACCGATCGAAAGCCGAATCCATGGATGAGTATCTGGGGCTGGCCGCGGACGCCGGCTACGACGTGGACGACCTCCGCGACATCGGCGAAGCGCTCGATTACGCCGCCCACTGGCTGCGCTACTCCGAGGGGAAGACCCTCGTCAACGACGTTCTCAATGTCGGCTGTGAGGATCCCGAGCGCCACGCCGAACTCGTGGAGTTCCTCTCCGAGCGTGCCGAACGCGACGTGAACCGCCAGCTGAATGCCGTCGACGAGCACGTTGAACACGAACGACTCGCCTCCGGCGCGCACCTCTATCGGATCGACGTCGACGAGTATGCCCACCGCTTTACGTACCCCGCGCCGGGGACGACGACCGGCGAGTTACACGACTCACGCGTCCAAGAGACAGGCGATCCGGTCATCACGATCGGCTATGGCCCCGACTTCGCCGTTCTCCGGTCCGACGGCGTCAGACTCGACATCCCGACGATGGTCACTGAGTTGAACGAGGAGCTTCCCGAGGCAGGCGTCTCGGGTGGTGGCCACCTCGTCGTCGGTTCGATCAAGTTCGTGAAGGGCCGGCGTGAAGCCGTCATCGAGGCACTGATAGCGAAGATGGCCGACGCAGAGATCGACGAGGCACTCTCCTCGACGGTCGAGATCGACGACTAACTCCGGCGGCGACCCGAATTCCGGCGGCGACCAATGTCTCCACAGCGGCAGTCCGCTACTACGGATATCGATGGGGCACGATTAGACGAACGTTACTTCTCGTCGCGCCACGACGCCCGCACCGACGAGTGACGCGAGCAGGCCACCGACGAGTCCGACGGGAAGATGGATCCCGCCGCCGCGCCAGTCGGCCGCGTAGGTCCGCGCGTAGAAGTCGGCTACTGCGGGGCTCTCAACGGCGAGAAGCACCTCACGGTTCTCCGTCGCCGCCTGTTCGTTCCAGTTGAGACTTCCCACAACCGCGGTGTCGTCTATCACGAGTCCCTTCGCGTGGACTGTTCCGTACCGACCACGAGGGTCGGCAACGGCGACCTCGATCGGTTCGGCGGCGAGCGTCTCGGCCAGATCCCGATTCTCGTCGCGGTCATACCACGCTCCCGAGAGGAGGAGGTGCGTGTCGACACCGCGGTCGGCCGCCCGACGGAGCGCCCGGACGATCCGCTCGTCGGGGCCGCCGGTTCGGGGGACCACGGCTAACACCCGGTTGTCGGCCGCGTCAATCCGCGCCACGATCCGGTCGGCTGCGTTGCCGGGGGCGGTGAGGAGTTCCACGTCCGCCGGTGCGGGTGTTGGCGGATCAAACCGGGAGGGATACGCCGTCTCGCGGTCGCCGTCCGATCCACCGGATGGAACCGAAGGCGGTTCGTGAAACGTCGCGTCTTCCCGAAACACGGACCAGTCCCGAGTGTCGTCGCCGGCCGCGTCGTTCTCGAAGAGTGTGGCGAGTTCGGCCGCGACTGCGTCGTCGTCGGCAACGACACCCCAACCACGATTCGAGTCCCCACCCGTCCCCGACTCTTTCCAGTTCTCGGTGAGTACGACCGCCCGGTCGTCGGCAACGGCGTACTTCGCGTGATGGAATCGGAATCGATCCGGCTCGCCGTCGAGGACACGGACCTCGATACCTGCCGCATCGAGCCGATCGGCGGCGTGTGCGCCCTGTTCGGGGAACCCGCCGACCGGCGTCCCCTCGATCAGGACTCGGACTTCGACGCCGCGTTCGTGTGCGGCGATGAGTCGGTCGACGACCCGGTCGGACTCAACCGTGTAGCCGGCGAGCAAGACACGCTCATCTGCCGTCCGGAGGGGTTCGACGGGAACCGACGGGCTATCTGGGAGGACGAACGGCGTCACCGCTGTGTCCGAGAGGGATGTCGGTGATCGCGGCTCGTAGCCGTCCGGTCGCCATTCGCTCCACTCGGCGTGCCAGCGATACCCTTCGCGGACGCGCCCGTACTCGACGACATCGACGACTTCACCGTCGTTACGGAGTTTGATCCGGTCTCCGTCGGCCGCGAGCGGGAAGTAGCCCTCCAAAGCGTGGATCGGTATCTCGCTTTCCAGGAAGTGAGTCTCCGTGGCCTCTGGCTCCATCGAGAGCGCAACTGTCCCGTTCGCCGTCGGGGGAATCGCTGTCTCGTGATAGCCGTCCGAGAGGGACCAGTTTCCGGACGACGGGAGCTGAACGACGAGATACTCCCCACGGTTGCCCTCCGTGACGGGGTTCGGGTACAGTTCGAGAATCTCAGGACCCGTCGTCTTCGACGTGTTTGAGCCGTGTGAGCCGTTCGACGCCGGTGGTAACGGGATCGCAGCAGGCGCTGCCGCGGTAGGCGGTGTCGCAGTAGGTGACGGGACCGTGGCAGGCGGTGTGGTCGCGGCGCTCGACGTTGGGCTGCCGTCCGGCGTGGTCACGGCGGGCGACCCAGCGGCGACCTCGGTGGCGGCGACCCCAGTGGCGGCGACAACCGCCGCGAACGCGACGATACCCACGACCGCGACACCTGCGATGACGCGTAGGACTGCCACGTCGACCGCGTTGGCGGACGGATCGACTCGGTGAAACCGCCCGAACGGGAAACGCATGCGGGAACGTGGCCGCGGCATCCGGCATAAACGGTTGGCCAACCGGATCGACAGACTGGCGGTCGAACCCCCGTGGTACCACGACTCTCAGAAGGGTTATTACCGACCCGGGAGTACACTTGTTTACAATGGCAGACGGAAAAGTTGATTTCTTCAACGACACTGGCGGCTACGGTTTCATTTCGACAGACGACGGCGACTTAGACGACGGCGAGGATGTGTTTTTCCACATGGAAGACGTTGGCGGCCCGGACCTCGAAGAGGGACAGGAGTTAACGTTCGACATCGAGTCGTCGCCGAAAGGCCCCCGCGCGACGAACGTCGTCCGCAACTAACCCCGTCTTCGGGCGACCGACGCCCCCAAGACCGCTCTCACTACGATCATCGGGCTCGGACACTCCGCTGGAGAGTCCCGGACGCGACACAGTTTTATAAGCTGTCGACCGCCGAGCAACCGCGTTCGGCGACGATAGGGTATAAAAAAGGCTATGTTGCGCAGATACGGCAGTGGGCGATGTCGGGAGTGAGTCTCGCAATACGGTTTGGTAGACGTTTATAAGTGAGCTAGTGGTGTTGCTGGCGGCTGTTTATAAATAGACGAGGATATGAGGAACTACTGAAAAGCTCTAGCCACCTGTTTATAAGCGGTTGACTACTGATCGACGGTGAAGACCTCTAAAGCCCCAGCCGTGTGGGCGGCGTACGCTCGCTGCGCGCCTCACTCGGTCGCAAGCTCCCTCGTTGCGGTGTCGCCGGCGGCGAAGCCGCCGGCTGCCCCTTTGAATCCCGCCCCGCAGAGCAACCGCCACCGCACCTCACGCCTCCCCAGCCTCGTCACCGGCGGCTTTGCCGCCGGTTGCTAGCGAGAGCTCCGATCTCGCCCTGTCGCTGGCGGCGGCCGCCGCCAGCGAGTCCCTCGCGCCGTCGTCGCCGGCGCTACGCGCCGGCTGCCAGAGGGACCCTCGGTCCCTTGCGGTTCGCGCCCTCAAAAGGGCGCGAACCGGGGCACGCCACCGTATTCTTTATC
>CAYRWH010000154.1:0-4866 GCA_964427935.1 uncultured Halobellus sp.
CCGGCATAGCTAGACCAACGAGCGTCAGGGACATAACCGTACGGTCGGTCGAGGTCGGTCGAACCACTTACCAGAAACCGCCGTCAGGGCCGGATGGTCCGCGAGGCGCGTCCGGACGTGGGTCCGGATCGATCTCCACCAGTTCGGTTTCGGAGCGCGGATCGACCTCTCGCCCCTCTTTGTACCGGACGAACGAGAGATAGAAGGACTCGCCACAGCCGGCGTCGTCGTCGTTCTGGTCGGCGGGCGTGCCCGTGACGGGCTCGTCTCGGTCGTCCGGGTCGCTCCCGTGTGGATCCCAGACGACGCCGTCGCTTTCGCCGCAGACGAACCGAACCCCGTCGGCGGCATCGTCCTCGAACGACTTGGTTGGGTCGGCGTACGTCCACCCCTCGAATGGGTACGGCGTCACCGCTTTGTCCGCGAGATATCCGTCGCGTTCGATCTCGACTATTGTCTCACACGCGGGACAGTGGTAGGTGACTGGATACCCCATACGACCGATACGAGCCGTATTTTTATATTGTCGTCGCCGACTCGGAAGCCGTTTTATACGTCGAAACCGATACTTGGGATATCACAGTGGATCCCGATGACGCCGACGGACACGCGGACTCCCCCGAGAGCGGTGCCTTTACCGATGACGGGGAAGGGAATACCGGCGTCGAGGATGAGGCCGATCACCCCACGCTCACCCGACGCCGGCTCCTCGCCGGAGGGGCGGCCGGGATTGGCCTCCTCGGTGGGAGCGGAGTGTACGTCTCTCGGGCCTTGGACGGCGACTACGGGGAGTATACGGCACCCGAGAGCCAGCCGGTCCTCAACACGCGCGGCCGGATCGATGCGGACGGCCCGACCGGCTCCAACACCCCGGTCACTGAGGGGTCATGGGAGTTCGACGCCGACACACCCCTGTTTCTGTTCGTCCACGGGTTTTCAACCGACGCGGAGGCGGCCCGCGACCAAGCGTACACCGCACAGGTCGGACTTGACGCGCTCCGGGGCGAGGGTGAGACGACGGTGGTCGCCTACAGCTGGGACTCCGATGTCGACTGGGGAGACGCGAAGCGAACCGCCGACGCAAACGCCGAGTCGCTCGCCGGATGGCTGATCGACCGAGCCGACACGGGCGGCAGCCGCGTCCACCTCCTCGGCTACTCACTCGGCGCGCGCGTGACGGGTGAGGCGCTTCGGGTTCTCGAGGCGCGCGGGCGGAACGACGTTCTCGGGTCGGTCTCGCTGCTCGGCGGCGCGATACCGCGCGCGAGCGCCGCCCACGACGGGCGATACGGCTCCGCGATCGGTTCGATCGACGCCCCGGTCCGGAACTTCCACAGCCGAAACGACCGCGTTCTCGGGTGGGTGTATCGGATCGCCGACCAACGCCGCGCAGTCGGACACGATGGGCTCCGTGACGGGGACTCGGCACCGACGGGCTACCGCGATGTCGACGTGACCGACCTCGTCGCCGACCATTACTCGTACTTTCAGCCGGAGGAGGGATGTCTCCCTCGCGTCATCGACGAGATCAATTGATCCGTACGCGACTGGGACACACCAGAAGACGGCGTCTGAGGAGGCGGCGGCAGAATCGCCGTGCGACTCACAGCGGCTCGGCGGCGTCGAGGTATCGACGAGCGGTTCCGGCAGCCCACTCGCGGACTGCGGGGTCATCGGTGAGAAGGATCGCGGCGAGTCCGCAGTCATCAAATAACCCGACGGCCGCTCTGTCATCGACGAGGAGCACGCCGACGGGAGAGTCGCCGTCGTGTGTATACAGGTCGATCCCTCGGTCGGCTAGCTTCGATCTGACCACGGACCGAACCGGACCGGTCAGGCGCTTTTTTGCCCGGCCAGTGAGGACGATCCGGATGTCCGAGTCGTCGCCCCCGAGATTCGTCAGTCGATCCGAGAGCACTCGCTCGATCCGAGGGACCACTCCCACGATCGAGTCCGCGTCGGCAAGTAGCGGTGGGAGACGCTCTCCCGGGCCCGCGCCGCCATCGCGACCGACGACCGCGGTCGTGTTCGATCCGGGATCGAGGGCAACGTCCGCCGCCGACTCGACGATCCGGACGAGCACCGTCGTGGGCGAACGGTCGTTGCTCACGCGTCCGCTCCCCCGGGCCAGCCCACTGGTCGGTCCCGTGTTGTCATACACTCGCCTACTCTTCTGCTGCCCATAACCCCCACGGCGACCTAGCGGGAGTATATAAGCGCCACGCGAGAACGTGTCCGTATGAGCGAGGAGGCGGATCCGGCGGCCGCGGTCGGTGCGTTGCTGCGGGAGCGTGGGGAGACACTCGCCGTCGCGGAGTCGCTAACGGGCGGGCTCGTCGGCTCCCGAATAACCGACGTTCCCGGGGCGAGCGCGTACTTCGACCGGGGGTACGTCACCTATGCGTACGACGCCAAGCGGGAACTGCTTGGGGTCTCGCGCGAGACGCTCGACGAACACGGTGCGGTGGCCGGTCCGACCGCCCGTGAGATGGCGGAACGCGCGCGCGACCACGCGGACACGACGTGGGGGCTCTCGACGACGGGCGTCGCCGGACCGGGAGGCGGTACCGACGAGAAGCCGGTCGGTCTCGTCTTCGTCGGGGTCGCGTATGCCGCGCCGTGGGACACAGAGGCGTCGTTCTCGCGGAGCGTCCGGCTCGAACTCTCCGGCGACCGCGACGCAGTCAAACGTGCCAGCGCGGAGCGAGCGCTCGACGAACTGCGCCGGACGGTTCGAGACGTCGACAATACGACTGCCGGCGATGGAGCAGTCGGCGATGGCGGAGCGATCAGCGACAACGAGGCCGGCGGCGACAAAGAGTGATCTCGTAGCGGCGGTCAGTCGATGTAGGCGTTCCCGACGGCAGCGACGACGAGCGCGCTGACGACGATCCATGCGATCGGCTCCGCGGCCAACAGGCTAAAGGGGCGGAGTACCGACTCGTTGAATCCAAACAGCGCGCCGGCGGCGAGCGCAGAGCCGATAACCGTCGCGGCGACAACGCCGGAGACGCCGAGCAACGCAGCGTCCGATGAGTCCATATCCGATTGGTGGCTCCCGTGAATATATAGCTGACTCCGGCCCCCGCTCCCGTGTCCCGCTCAATCCGAACCGAGCAGTTCATCGAGGCGGGTCACCCGTCTGTCACCGAGGATACACCGACCACGGTCTCCGTGACCGACGCGCTCGACGTGGATCGCGTCCAGCCCTGCGTTCCACGCCGCCCCCACATCGCTTTCGCCGTCGCCGACGTAGTAGCCTCGGCCGGCGCTGGCTGGGTCAACACCCATCGATTCCATCGCAATCTCAAGGGGCTGCGGATCCGGCTTCCAACCCGTCTCATCGGTACAACAGACGACCGCGTCGAACCGATCGGACAGGTCAAGCCGGTCGAGTACGGGGGTTGCCAGAAACGACTGACAGTGAGTTACGAGTCCAGTCGGCTGGTTCGCGTCGTCGAGGCGGTCGAGCAGCCGCTCCGCGTCGTCGTGGAGATACGTCGCCTCTGCGCGGGCGACCGGATCCTCCACGTCGTGAAACGCCGGCCAGAACCGGTCCGGATCGACGCCGAGCCGGCGAAGCGTCTCGGCGCGCGGACCGCCGAGCCCGTGCCACAGCACGTACGCCTCCCGGTCGGAGAACCGCCTGTCGAGTCGGTCGCCGACGCGGTCGAACACCGCACGGGTGTATCCCCACTCAGCGTCGACGAGTGTTCCGTCGAGGTCGAATAGGTGGAACTCGTAGTCGGCGACAACCATGGACCAATTTGTAGGCGACTAATTAGTAAGTGCGTTCCGGACCCGAACCGTCGCTGCTGTCCGTGAACCATGCCAGCAGCGTCCGGACAGCCTGTTGTCGGGTCACTCCCGCACGTGGATCGACGACCCGAGGTACTTGTTGAGTACTTCGTCGACGCTCTCGGCGTTGAACCGGGACAGATCGTCGCTGATCGCGGCCCGAAGCGCCGCCAGATACGCCTCGTCGGTCCGAAGTTCACGGAACGAGACGCTCACCACGTCGACGCCGAGGCGCTCGCTCAGAAATCGGCGAGTCGTCGCCTCGTCACCGACCTCGCCGCGCCAGAGTCGGGTGCGAAATCGGAGCCAGCCGTCCGCGCCCGGCTCGGCCGCGGGCAGTTTGACCGTCGTCTTAAACCGACTCGGCTCGACCGTCGAGGGGCTAGGATCACCCGGTCCGGCGACCGGATCCAGTTCGAACTCGACCGCGAACAGATACGCGCCGTCCATACGGAGTCGTTCGCACGACGACGGATAATCGTTCGTCACGACGACAAGCTACAAACGGGCTCGTATTCTTGTGTCGACCGTGCTGGACCGACTCCGCGGTGCGGTCGAACGCGCGTATCTGCGCCACCTCCACCGGCGGGTCGACGCGGTGCCGACACACGTCGCGGTCATACAGGACGGAAACCGACGGTACGCGCGCGAACACGGGAATGACGCCCCCGAAGGACATCGTGCGGGCGCGAACACCACCGAACGGTTACTCGACTGGTGTGCCGATGTCGGCGTCGAAGAGCTGACGCTGTACGCGTTCTCGACGGAGAACTTCGAGCGCCCGGACGAGGAGTTAGAGCCCTTGTTCGACCTGCTCGAAGCGAAGCTTCGGGAGTTCGCCGACGCCGACCGTGCTCACGAGCAAGGCGTTCGCGTCCGCGCCATTGGCGACGTCGAGCGCCTCCCGACACGGGTACGTGACGCGGTCACGTACGCGGAGCGCCGAACCGCCGGTAACGACCGCTTTACGCTCAACGTCGCGCTCGCGTACGGCGGCCGGACGGAGCTGCTCGACGCGGCTCGGGGGGTTGCCCGCGATGTCGCGGACGGGGTGCTCGATCCCGCAGC
>CAYRWH010000155.1:0-4840 GCA_964427935.1 uncultured Halobellus sp.
AATCGACTCGAAAAACCCGTTGAGGCGGCCGCCAGTATCCGTATTGATGGTCATGATTGTGCCTACGTCCAGCGTCCGAGTATATCAATCCTCAGCCGCGATTATCATATCCAGTATTTTTTGCCGGTACGTGTGAGATGGCTGCCACAAACCGGACAGCGGTCGGCCGGGGAACCGATCCGGCGGGAGAGCAGCGGCTCGGTGCGAAGCAGGCGAGCCGGACGCTTTTAAGTCTCGTCGGAACGCAGTAGGGTCGTGACCCTCGATCCGATCCACGTCGAAAACATCGCGCGGCTCGCGTACGGCATCGCGGGGGACGTGGACACCACCGACCACGAGGACCTCGCGGGGCAGGTTTGGGAGGAGTGGCTCCCCGAACTCTATCACGACGGACGGGTCGTGGTCGAACCCGTCGACGACCACGAGCGACGGCTGGCACCCATCGACGACATCGCGCTCGCAGATCGGCCGTTCGAGACGGTCCACGGGCTCGACTCCGGTACGATCAATCCGACGACATTTAAAAACGGGCTCGTCGTCGACGTGGCTCACGCGGCGATGGCGTCAGAGCCGACCGACCTCGGTCTCCATCGTGATCGAACCATCGTGGCGACGGTTCACGCCGGCGACTCGACCGCGAACTTCGACGGAGAATGGACGAAACGAGACGCGGGCCACACCCGTCAGCGGGTGCTCCACGCGCCTCGCGTCAACCGGTACGCCGAGGGGGTCGTCCACGCGCTCGCGCTGTACCTCGCGGAGGGAACCCACGCGCTCGATCACGCCGACGAGGTCGGCGAACTGCTCGTGCTCGACGGCCCTATCTACCCGAAAGAGCTGTTCACTTGGAAGGACCGGGATCCCGAACTCGGCGAGTTGGCTCGGGAGGCGAAACCGCAGGCGGTCGTCGAAAAGTACGTCCGACTCGTCGAGCGGTTCGTCGAGCGCGACGTGCCGCTCGCAGGGTTCGTAAAGAACCCCGCCAGCCGGACGATCGTTCGAACGCTCTCCCGGAAAGGCGTGGAGTCGCCCTGGCCCGACGACACTGCGCTGTTCACCCGACTGCTCGAACGCCGGGAGGGAGGCGACGACGGCGAGCGGATCGACGACGCGCTCACGTTCACGACGTGGTTCCACAGTCGGGGCGGTGCCGACGGAACGATGGCTGCCGACGGCGACGCGCTCGGCATCGAGCGCCGCCTCGACCCGACGCTGTACGAGCCGACGTTCATGCTTCTGTACGACCCGCGGACCGACATCACGTACAAGCTTGAGGCCCCGTACGCGTTCACCCGCAGCGCGGAGACGCGAGATCGGCTGACTCGACAGGTGCTTGCGGAGGTGGCAACGACCCGTGGCCCGCCCGCCGCGGTCAGCAAAGCGGACGCGCTCGCGCGTATCGACACGACGGAGAAAGCGGCGCTACGTCGGAAGTTCGAGGAGCGGTTCGATAGCGACCAGCAGGCGACATACGACGACCATCGGTGGGGAAAAGACCGATTGTGAACGCGAACTGCCACTCACAGCGAGTTGATGAGGAGCACGACGTAGATGGCCGCATTATAAATTCCGTGGGCCAACCCGGGTATTAAGACGTTGTTCGTCCGCTCGTAGAGGACGCCCAGCACACAGCCGAGCCCGACCACGACGCCGACGTACGCCCACTGCTCACCCGTGCTTCCCTCGATTCCGGGGAGGTGGATCAGCCCGAAGAGGACACTGGCGAGCAGGATCGCGGGAGCGGCGTCGAACGCTCGACGGAGCCCCCCCTGAACGACTCCCCGGAACAGCAGCTCTTCGACCGGACCGACGACGAGCACGGACACCGCAACCATCGCGAGATAGTACGCAACCGGATCGCCGCCGGGGACGGTCGCCTGGTTCTGTGCGGTGCCGAGTCCGGCGGACTGAAGCCCGATCAGCGCGGCGTACTGGAGGAGTAGTAGCCCGATCCCGGCGATAACGACGAGGGCCGCGTCACGGGCCGAAAGCCGCGAGATCCGAAGGAGGTCCCACTCGTCGGTGATCACAAAATACACGAGGACCGCGAGGAGGAACCCCCCGAACTGGAGTACCGTGCGAAGGATCTGCCAGCCGTTTCCGTCCTCGACAACGAGGCCGGCACGGACCGCGAGCCCCGATATCGGGGCCGTAACCGCGCTCGCGACGACGAGGGCGAGAAGAACGGCGAAGGCAGCACTCCCGAGCCGGAAGAGCCCGCGGACCGAAGCGGGGAGGTCGTCCGTCATCGGTTGTAGTACGGTGCGTGGCGTGTTAGGCGCTCCGGAACGGACGGAGCGCGAACGGGGGCAGGCGAGGCGCGAACGGACGCAAGCGGGGCGCGAACAGACGCAGGCGAGCCGGCGTCACTCAATTCGGAACTCGCGTTTGTCCTCGACGGCGTCGGCCTCGGGGAACTCGCCGCCGCCGAGCAGGCCACGCGCTGCCTTTTTTCCCCACTCGACCGCGGGCTGTGTGAACGTTGTGACACTCGCAAGCTCGCCGTATAGCACACACGCGGCCTCCATCCCGTATAACAGCTCGCCGAGCCCGCGCTCGTCGACGCGGTTGAGTTCGACCCGGACGTTGGGAACGTTCGCCGCGGCGAGGCTCGCCTCCGTCGCCTCGAACTCCGCGTCAAGGAGGTCGCCGAGCGAGGAGCCACCGAGGTACGCAAGCCCCTCAAGATCGGTCTCGGGGATCGACGTCGACGCCCGCTTCGTCGGGCGGACGAGCGTCACGAGTTTATCAGGCGGCCCGGCCCGGTACAGTTGGAGCTGAGAGTGCTGGTCGGTTGCGCCGAGCGCGCGGGCGGGCGTCTGGCCGAGTCCGTCCTTCCCGAGGCTCTCGGCCCACAGCTGTGTGAACCACTCCGCAAACGTCTCCAGCGACTCCGCATAAGGCATCATCGCGTTCGTGCGCGCGCCCCGTTCCGCGAGCGCGTAGCTCGTCGCGCCGTAGGCGTACGCCGGCGACTCGAACAGCGACCCCGACAGCGCGTCCATCCCGTCACGACCGCCTGCGAGCACGGCCTCGATGTCGTGTCCCTGTAGCGCCGCAACCGCGAGCCCGACCGTCGAGAGGACCGAGAACCGACCTGGAACGCCCTCGGGCACGTCGAGGGCAGGGAGGCCGTGGTCCTCGGCGAGTTGCCGGAGGTTCCCCGATTCGCCGGTCGTCACGAGGGTTCGATCGGTCCAGTCGACACCCGCGTCGGCCATCGCCTCGCGGACGACGAGGAAGTTCGCGAGCGTCTCCGCGGTGGTGCCCGAGCGGGAGACGACGTTGAGGACGACATCATCGAGCGGGAGGTCGGCGAGCAGCCCGTTGACGTGGTCGGGGTCGACGTTGTCGAGGACGTACGCGTCCACGTCGCTTTCGAGGGCGTTTGCGAGCGTGGCCGCTCCGAGCGCACTCCCGCCGATGCCAACCGTGAGGACCGCGCTGGGGTCGTCAAACGGTTCGACCGCCGCGCGGATCGCGTCCGGATCGGCCGTTTCGGGGAGGCTCAGCGAGGCGTAGCCGAACTCGTCGTTGACCATGCCGCTCGTGATCCGCTCGTGGGCATCCGCGACCCGCCCGTCGAGTCGCTCCAAGGTCCCCTTCGTGAGCCCCGGTGTGGTGCCGAGCGCGTTGCCGATGTCGACGTTCATACCCGAAGAGGCGGGGGACACGACTTAAGTATGGACGACCAAGAGAGAAGCTTCGCTGAACGACGCGGAGCCGCGCCGCATCGCGTCGGGTCGTGATCGAGGCCGGGTAGGCTTGAGGGCCCCGGGTGACGACCCGGAACGACGAGTCCGCGACGGAGAGCGGCCGGCCGGGGCGTGGACGGCCAGTGAACCGACACAACCCACGGTTGTTCCGTCGATAAACCGACGTTTCCGGGATTCGGACGGTCGCGTAGTCGACCACGGTGTCACGATGGGGTTCACCGAACTGACCGTCGGTTCGCCCGGAGATGAGAAATCGCGCGTGGCTGTCGTCCTCAAATCGCGGTGATGCGAGTATGAAGCGATTAAGAACCGATATTCGGAGTATATTCAGATTCTACGAGTCAATAACTACAACCTAATATTGTGTGAGAAATACTGCCGCATGGTAGATAGAATACGCCTCCAGGCGGTGTTCTTCTCGGTGATCATGGTGCTGTCTATGGTCGCCATCGGGGGAACGGCAGCAGCCGGCACTGTCGCTCCCGCGGACACCGTCGACGAACCGATAGAATCGTTCGACGCTCCGGACGTTGACGCGGTCGAGTCGGTCGACGTTGAGTCAACCGACCTCGATAGCGACGACGCGGACGTCGAAGTACACGAACTAACCCTCGTCTCCGGACACACAGTCGAAGTACTCGATGACGGAGAGCAGCTCGAAGTGAGCCTCGAGCCGACCGAGGACGCCGAGGCGGTGGAAGTTGTCGCCACCGAGAAGGGTGGGACGTACGTCGTCCCCGACGGCGTCGACTTCGACGTCGTAAGTGAGGAGCTATTCAACGTCGAACTGCTCATCGAGGAGGGACTCACCGACGGAGAGACCGACGGAATCCCCGTGATCGTCACGTACGACGACGCGACGGTCAGTACGACAACCACCGGCATCGACGGCTTCGAACCGGACACCGAATACGACATCATCAACGGTGCGGCCGGCACAATCAGCAAAGACGACGCCGAGACGGCGACCGCGACGACGGAGCAGTCGTCAGCCGTCGACGGCGTCTTCCTCGACCGGCAAGACGAGGTCCGCATGGATGACGCGCGTGAGCGCACGGGCGTCGAGGCAGCGTGGGACGAGTACAACGTCACCGGCGAGGGACAGACGATCGCGATCCTCGATA
>CAYRWH010000156.1:0-4826 GCA_964427935.1 uncultured Halobellus sp.
TCCGCAGCCGGAACAAAACGCGTCCTCGGGGGCGACCCGGTCGCCACACTCGGGGCAGTACGCGGCCCGTTGCTTGGCAGTTAGGTCCGCGCCGCACGCCGAACAGAAGTTCGCATCGGCGTCGACAGTTGCGCCGCACTCGTGGCAGGTTGGTTGATCCGGGTTGCTCGGCCGCTCCGCGTCGCCCGGATCTGTCGTGGAGGGCATCGATCAGACGTTATGTCGTCGAGGTTTTATATTTTCCCGGCTCTGCTGAAATGTGTGATTTGTTATACCGCCCCTGTGACGCGACTGTGCGACCGCCGTCGGAGGGTAACCCTTTAAACGTCGCCCGACGCACGATTAGTGAGCATGGGTTCATCGTCGAGCGTACTACTGGCTGGCGTCCCGGGAACTCCGCCCGTGGTCGATCCTCTCGTGACCGCCGGTGGCGTCGCTGCTATCATCGTCCTGCTCGGGATGTCGGCGTTCTTCTCTTCTTCCGAGATTGCGATGTTCTCGCTGCCGAAACACCGCGTGTCAGGGCTCGTCGAGGAGGGCGTCAAACACGCGAAGACGATTCAAATTCTGAAAGAGAACCCGCACCGGCTGTTGGTGACGATCCTCGTCGGCAACAACCTGGTGAACATCGCGATGACGGCGATCGCGACCGCGCTCATCGGCGCGTACGTCGAGAGCGCGCTGTTGACGATCGTCTTCACGACGTTCGGCATCACGGCGGTCGTGTTGTTGTTCGCGGAAACCGCACCCAAATCATACGCCGTCGAGAACACGGAGTCGTGGTCCCTCCGGATCGCCCGGCCGCTGAAGTACTCTCAGACCGTGCTGTATCCGCTCGTCGTCCTCTTCGATTATCTCACCCGGGTCGTCAACAAGATCACGGGCGGGCGGGCAGCCATCGAGTCCACCTACGTCACCCGCGAGGAGATCCAGAACATCATCGAGACGGGTGAGCGGGAGGGCGTCATCGAGGAGGAGGAACGAGAGATGCTCGACCGCATCTTCCGGTTCAACAACACCATCGCCAAAGAGGTGATGACGCCTAGACTCGACGTCACCGCGGTCCCGAAGGAGGCGACCGTCGAGGAGGCGATACAGAAGTGCGTCCACGCGGACCACGAGCGCGTTCCCGTGTACGACGGGAACCTCGACAACATCGTAGGGATCATCACCGTCCGCGATCTGGTTCGTGAGCTACGATACTCGGAGGGGGACCCCTCGCTGGAGCGCGTCGTCAAGCCGACGCTTCACGTTCCCGAGTCGAAAAACGCGGACGAGCTGTTAGAAGAGATGCAGGATAACCGCCTCCAGATGGTGATTGTCATCGACGAGTTCGGGACGACAGAGGGGATCATCACCTTAGAGGACATGGTCGAGGAGATTGTCGGCGACATCCTAGAGGGTGACGAGCCGGAGCCGATCGAGTTCGTCGACGACAACGTCGCGTTCGTCCAGGGAGAGGTCAACATCGACGAGGTCAACGAAATGCTCGATATCGACCTCCCCGAGGGCGAAGAGTTCGAGACGCTCGCCGGGTTCGTGTTCAACCGAGCCGGCCGCCTCGTGGAGGAGGGTGAGGAGATTGAGTTCGACGGGATCAGGATCCGGATCGAGCGGGTCGATAACACCCGAATTATGAAAGCCCGCGTGACCGTACTCGACGTTTCTGAAGACGAACCCGGCGACGGCGCTGAAGAAGGGACGGCCAACG
Organism: uncultured Halobellus sp.; assembly: GCA_964427935.1. GTDB lineage: Archaea > Halobacteriota > Halobacteria > Halobacteriales > Haloferacaceae > Halorubrum. The sequence goes on from CAYRWH010000156.1 coordinate 1,712, forward strand.
AAGCGGAGTGAGTTCGCCGATTGGGTGACTGCGTCGGTTCTCAAACCGCGTACGCGCGAGCCGCCGACACGAGTGCCTTGCGGTAGTCGCTCTCGGAGGGGTCCGGGCCGAGCGCCAGAAACCGCTTTTTAAATCCGTTAACGTCGATTTCCTCGGTGTCGCTCTCGGCGGCACGAGCGAAATCGTACAGTCGGTGTGAGTCGTCTACGAGCTCGTGGCGTTCGACCAACGCGAGCGCAAACGCCGCGTTCACCGCTGTTATCTCCGGGTCAGCCCCAGCGGTCACGGGTGGCGAGCCGGCACGGTCGGGATCGGGTCGGTCCGCGATGGCACTCGCCAGCGTCGACTCGAGAAACCCGACTAGCTTGTCTGCCGGCGCGACCGAGAGGGTGATGTCGTCGGCGTAGATGTCTTTCATGTGGTTCGCGATCTGGTAACAGTGTGCGAGCTTTCGACGCTCGACCTTCTCACCCGCGAGGCCGAGGTACAGCGCCTCCTCCGTGGACTGGAGATGTGAGGCGTGGCCCTCCTCGTAGCGGGCCATGTGTGAGAGTTCGTGAACCGCGAGTTCGCGAGCCATCGCACTCGTGGCGGCGCGCCGCGAGACGTTCAGCACGTGGTGGTCGTCGTAGTGGGCGGCCCACGTCCGCTCGTCGGGGTCGTCCCGAACCTTGACGTGAACAGGTGCGTCGAGTGAGAACTCGGTTTCGAACAGATCCGCGGCGCCGAGAAACGGGTCGGGGGGAACGTCTCCCTGTACGCGAATATCCATGTGTATCAGTATCATAGCTTGTGAGGCTAAGTCTCTTGCGCCCACCCGCCCAAGCCGGCCCATGTCGATCTACGCGGCGCACGACGACGGCCTCCGAGTCGTCGATTCGGGGCAGACGCGCGTCGAGACGCGGTTAGCGGGGCATCGAGTCGAGTGTGTGGCGGTCGACCACCGGGTTCCCGACCGGGTACTCGCCGGGACGTGGGACGGGCTGTATCGATCCGACGACGGCGGCACAACGTTTGACCGAGTTGCGACGGAGTCGCTTGACTCCACGGCGTCCGATGGGGTTGACGCCGTCACCGCGCTCGCGGTGAGCCCCGCCGACCCCGAGACAGTGTTGGTCGGCACAGAACCCTCGGGGATATACCGCTCGTCCAACGGCGGACGGACGGTTCAGCGAATATCGGGTCTCCGGGACGTGCCGTCGGCTGACGAGTGGTCGTTTCCGCCGCGGCCGGACACAGACCACGTTAGGTGGATCGAGGTGTGTCCAGACGACCCCGACCGCTGGTACGTCGGGATCGAGGCGGGTGCGCTCCTCGTTACGCCCGACGCAGGCAGGACGTGGGTTGACCGGCCGGCCGGCGCGCGACGTGACACCCACACCATGGCGACGCATCCAGACGAACCGGACCGCGTGTACGTCGCGGCTGGAGACGGCTACGCCGAGAGCGACGACCGCGGTGAGACGTTCACGACTCCGAGTGCGGGACTCGACCACGGATACGTCTGGGGACTCGCAGTCGACGCAAGCGACCCTGAATCCGTTCTCGTCAGCGCCGCTACCGGTGCGGGAGCTGCGCACCGACACGGAGAGTCGTACCTATATCGGAAGACGAACCCGGGCAGTTCGAACGGGAACACGCCAGACACCGATTCTGTGTGGGAACGCCTCGACGACCACGGCGTTTCGACCGGTGGCGGGACGTTCCGGGCAGTGATCGCAGCGGGAGCCGACCCCGGCTCGTTCTGGGTGCTCAACAACCGGGGACTCTATCGGACAACGGACGGCGGGGATCGGTTTGAGCGGGTAGAAAGTAGCGATTCCCTCCCGACGAGGAGTGCGCGGGCGCTCGCCATCGTATAAAAAAGCGGACTCCGGTCTGCCAGCTTATTCTCGAACCGCGCGGACGACGAGGTAGACGAACGGGGTGTCGACAACGGCGATCAGGAGTTTGAGCAGGTACTGGCCGACGATGAGCAGTGCCGCCTCACCGAGTGAGGTCGGCATGCCGATGCCGAGGACGGCAGGGGCAACGACGAACGCGACGCCGACGAAAATGACGGTGTCGAGTACCTGGCTCGTGGCGGTCGACGCAAGGTTACGCAACCAGAGCTTCTCCGGTCCTGTCCGATCACGGATCTCGTGGAACACGACCACGTCCCAGTTCTGACTCACCACGTACGCCAGCAGACTCCCGAGTACGACGTTTGTTGCGGGCCCCAACGCGACCTCGAACGCTTCGGAGACCTCCGGAACGAGCCCCGGCGCAGCGAGTGTCGACCACACCAGCGCGAGCACGACGAAATTCATCGCGAACGCGACGTTGACAAGCACCTGTGCCGACCGCCGACCGTACAACTCGGCGTAACAGTCGGACGCGAAAAACGTCACGGCGTACGCGAGCGCAGCACCCGGCAGGAGAATTTCTGTTCCGAGCGCAGGCAGTTCGAACGGAAGCGGAAGCGCGAGTATCTTTGCCGCCGTCACCTGCGCCGTGACGAGCGCCGTGACGAACAGCGCGGCCAATCCGATCCGAGCGACCTCCGCACGCGCTAGCGGGTCCGTGGGGCCGAGTTCCTCGACCGCCTCAGACATTCGCGTCCTCGTTGGGGTCGCTTGCGGCGGTCGCGTCGCCCTCGGGAGCCTCTTCTAGCCGCCCGTGGCGTTCGTCGATCTCGTCAAGCAGATCGAGCGTTTTGCGGATCGACGCGCGGACCGCGTCACTACGGTTCACGAACTTCCCGTCGTCCCCAACGTGCTCGTCGAGGTCGGCGAGCAGCTCGCCCGGGATCTCTACGCTTATCTTGGGCATACTCTGAGATTACCTCACGATTATTAAACCGTGACGAGTCGTCTCTGTCCATGTGACACTGTGACGTTCAAATCGCGGAGCGAAGCGCTTAAACTCGGTGGCTGAAGATATGTAGTAACTCGCTGGGACGGACGTCCAGCGGGCACTCGCCGCCGGATCGCAAACGGAGTCCCGTCGTGGCCTCCATCTCGACCCGGGACGAGACGAAATGTGGCCGCTTCGCGGCTGAATCGCAATCGTCCGTGGACGATACAATGGCACGAAGCTTCTACTCGCACATCAAGGACGCATGGCAGTCCCCCAA
>CAYRWH010000157.1:0-4813 GCA_964427935.1 uncultured Halobellus sp.
GGACCTTCGGTCCCTCGCGGTTCGCGGCCGCTTATAAGCGGCCGCTCACCGGGGCACGCCACCGCATTCCCTATTTATAAACCGTCGCCGCAGCCGCTCACAGTCTTTTTAAATACGATCACGTCGCTGCCGATTTGAGAGATCCACTCCCGACATCACTCACTACTGCGTCTGTACTGGCCGCAGGGAGAGAACAGTATCACTTGCTACGGAGCTTAACAGGACCCTCCGTCTTCGGGCCGTCTCGCCGCAGTCAGGCCGCCGCGCCGACGTGGGGTTTCACGGCGCGGACGATGGCGTCGACGTCGTACTCGTCTTCGGTTTTGTCGAAGACGACCTCGTCGTCGACGCGGACGACGAACACGCCGTCGTCGCCGGTGACGAGGGCGACCTCGTCGACGCCCTCGCCGAACTGTTCGAGGACCGCCCCGGAGACGTCCTGTGCGCGGTTCAACATGCCACACGGTACGCAGTACTCGACCTCGACTCGTGTCATACGTCCACACGTCGGGCCCACTGAGACTTAAAAGGGAGCCTCGCGGAACCAATATTTTGCGGACGGGTGGGACGAACTGAAACGGCCGCTCTCGGCTGCGTCGTGCCGGACCCACTGGTGCGCAGCAGTCAAGGAGAAACGCACAAAAACGACTGTAATGAGACAGGAGATCATCCAGCTTTTATTTGGTGATCCGTTCGCTGTGATGAATACGATTGGTCTGGTCGCATTCGCGCTTGTTGGCGCCGCAAAAGCGATCCGTGAGGAGTTCGATCTGTTTGGAATCACCATCGTTGGCTTGGCAATGGCGTTCGCCGGCGGGGCGACACGTGATCTGCTCGTGACGCGAACTCCGCTCGCGCTTCAGGCCCCCACCGAGATCGCTCTCGGGCTGCTCGGTGTTGGGTTAGCCGTCGCCCTGAGCGTTGTTCTGTCGACGCCGGATACACATCCCATTACGGTTCTTTCAGACGCCATCGGCTTGGCAGCGTTCACGACGACAGGCGTAATCGTGGCCACCGAGGCAGGAGTGTCCGTCTTCGGTATCGTTGCTATCGGCACGATAAACGCCGTCGGGGGAGGCGCATTTGCCGACATTCTGCTTGACCGATCGCCGTTTATTCTCTTCGAGGATTTTTATGCGAGTTGCGCAGTTCTCGGCGGGGTCGCGTACTGGCTCGCCGGGAGCGTAGGAGTTGCTGAAGGGATCGCTGCCGGGGTGTGTGCGGGAGTCGTCGTAATAACACGGATAGCGGCAGTTACCTACAACTGGAGTCTTCCGACCATCCAAACACCCGACTCGGGAGAGTAGCCAGCTATTGACAGCCGGGAGAGGTGGCTGGACCAAGAGATGCTGGCGACACTCTCACGACCGGAATCCCGGCCGCCAGTACAGCAGTCCGACCGTGATCAGGAACACGGCTGTTGAGAGTCCGTAGGAAACGTCGAGGGCGGTCGCCGCGAGAATCCCGCTCCCGCCGAACACGGCCGAAGCGACCATCGCGATGATCGGAAACGTACAAGAGACACACGAGAGCAGTCCGACGACGCCGGCGACGACCGATCCGGACGCCTCCAACACGGTGATGTATACGAGCTTCGCAAGCGCGGCGTAGCCGATCAGGTAAGCAGGCACCAACACCAGCGTCAGGTACTCGCTCGCGTAGACGACCGCGGGCCCCCAGCCTAGCGGGAGCCACGCGATTCGGGCGTCGACCGCGCGCTCCGGAACACCGGTCGCAACCAGCCCGGCGAAGAAGGCTAACAGCCCAAAGTAGGCGGTCGCGATCGCCAGCGCGCGACGACGGGTCGGGAAGTCGTAGCCGGCAGGCAACGGCACGGCGTACAGAACATACGCGCCCACGTTGACCCACACGAGCCCGTAAAAAACGTATCTCGGAGTCGACGGGAACGAGCCGAGAAACGCGTAGTACAGGACGACCGCGAGCAACTGGAAGTTGCCGATCAGCGCGAGCACGCCGGCAGTCCGCGCGGACGGAAGCACCGCTTGGAGCCGGCCGGCGAGGTCAGTCCCGCCCGTCTCGTTTGTGGTCATACGACGACCAACGCGTCGATGACGACGGCAAACAACAGCAGGCCGAGATAGGCGTTCGACGCGTGGAACGCCCGGAACGCCGCCGCCTCTGTTCGTTCGTAGTGGAGTCGGATCACCGCCCACAGGAACACCGCGCCGAGCGCGACGGCGACGGCCGCGTACAGCCCGCCCAGTGGCTCCGCGACGAGCGCAAGCACTGCGGCGGCGACGAGCGTCGCCCCGAGATACCAGACGATATGTCGGCGCGTCGCCGTCTCGCCGTGAACGACTGGCATCATCGGGAACCCGCCGCGCTCGTAGTCGTCCTTGTACGCCAACGCGAGATTATAAAAGTGGGCGGGCGTCCACAGGAAGATAACCGCTGCGAGCAACAGCCCGCCGCCGCCGATCGTTTCCGTCACGGCCGCCCAGCCGATAAGCGCCGGAAGTGCGCCCGCAGCCCCGCCAAGAACGGTGTTCTGGACCGTGTTCGGCTTCAGAACGAGGGTGTACACGACGCTGTAAAACAGAATCGCGACCAGCCCGAGGAACGCTGTCAGCGCGTTCACGGTCCAGAACAGCCCGAGCGAAACCGCCGTTAAGAGTCCTCCAAACGCTAACGCGTGTGAGACGGGAACGAGGTCGGTTGCCAGCGGGCGGTCGTTGGTGCGTTGCATTCGCTTGTCGACATCGCGTTCGAGCACGTGGTTGAACGTTCCCGAGGCGCCGATAGCGAGCGCGCCGCCGACGAGCGTCGCGGCGACCGTGTACGGGGTGAATCCCACGCCGCCGGCCAGCGCCATCGCAGCGGCGGCGACGAGACAGAGCAGCCACATCAGCCGTGGTTTCATCAGTCGAAAGTACGCCGACGCAGTAGCCTTCAGCCGGGGACCGGTCGCCGTCGGCACCGCCGGCGACGGCGTCTCCTCGACGGGGGGAAGATCGTCGGTGCCGGGATCGAAGTCGGCTGGCGCGTCGTCCTCGTCACCGGTCGCGGCCTCAAGCCACCACGCGAGCGCGGCGAGGACGCCGCCGAATATCGCCACGCCGAACGTAAGATGGACAACCGAGAGGGAGACGGGAGCAGCAAGAAGCGTCGACGTCCCGCCGACAGCAACGAGCGCACCCAGCCCGATCTGGACCGGGTAGAGGAGGAGGGCGAACGCGAGTGCGGCACGGACACGCCGGGTCACATTCCCGCGCCACGCGAGCAGCGCGGACGCGGCGATGGACACTCCGACGACGGCGGCGAGAACGCGGTGGCCTAAGGCGATCCAGCCGGCACGCTCGGTGGGAAGCGCGTAGCCGTCGCCACACGCCGGCCAGCCGGTACAGGCCGTTGCGGCGTCCGCCAGCGAGGTCGTCGCCCCGACGACGAGGAGGAGGTACGCCCCCATCGCCGTCGCGCCGAGGACCGCGGGGAACCGATCGGGTATCGTCACGTGGAGCCGCTTGGGGATCGGTCCATATATGTCCCGCGTTTCCGCTAGCGTGGGCCACTCCGAAACGCGGGCGGCTCGCGTGTCTCGTAGGACGCTTTCGTTGTTGCCGCGGTTACTCCCGACGAGAGAGTACGCGCTCAACGATGTCACCGGTCGAGAGCAGTTCGTCGGCGTACCGGGGGTCGCGCCCGCTTGCCCGCTCGACCCGACAGTCGATGCCGCGATCGGCAAGGGCGGCTGCGATCGCCGACTCATCGTGGTGCTGGTCGAACCCCAATACGATGACATCGGGGTCAATCCGGTCTATCGGGACGAACACGTCTTCCGGGTCGCCGAGATGGGCCTCGTCGACGACTTCAAGCGCTTCGATCATGTCCCGTCGCTGGCGCGCGTCGAGGATCGGCTTCGGCTTGTGGGTGACGTTGGACGGGCGGGCAACGATAGCGTGGAGCTCGTCGCCGTACCCCGCAGCATCTTTTAAGTAGTGGACGTGACCGGGGTGGAGAAGGTCGAACGTCCCCTGTGCGACGACCCGAGTCATCGCCGCAACCACGAGAGGAACCCGCCGGAGTCGTCGTCTTCGTCGTCCCAGTTACCGCCGGGATCGCGCCCGTCTCGGGTCGTCCGGCCCTCGTTCGCCGGGTCGACGACTCCACGGTCGTGGCCCTCCTCAACGAGTTCGCGGTCGATGTCCTCCTGGGTGAAATCGAAGAAGCGCTCCTCGGGCACCTGGACATCGAGCACCTCAAGGGTTGTTTGGTTCCCCTCGTTGTCGAACGCCTTCCAGTCGCCCCACCCATAGGGTGCGCCGACGATGATATGGACTTCGCCCTGGCCGAACGTGGCGAGGTCGGCCGCGCTCGGCCGGAGCGCGCCGTTCGGGTGCGAATGGACGGAGCCCACCGAGCGCATGTCGTTCGGTTTCATGTGGGATCTGACAGAGGCGCTTACCGGGTTCGACTCCGTGCCCGGAATGACGAGCACGTCTGTGATTACCTGTCCGTCCCGGTCGATGTCGAGCTTTGCGGCGTCGTCGCTCCGCAAGAATCCCATGTACTCGTTTGGATGGGTCTCCTCACTGGCTTCGAGGATGAACTCCATGGTCTCCCGGGCAATCCCGAGGAGGTCGTCCGACCGGAACAGTCGCATACCTGGAAAGAGTCGCCGTCGCCTCATAGTGGTTCCGGACCGGTGGCAGCGGCCTACTCCGAATCGATCGGGAATCGGACGGAGGCGGAGATAACAAGCTTAACACCTACCGATCCCGAACAGCGGGTATGAGCGAGAACACCGCCGGGGATTCCGGCACGCGGGACGATTCGAGTCCCGAACCCGACGCCG
>CAYRWH010000158.1:0-4802 GCA_964427935.1 uncultured Halobellus sp.
GGCCTCGGCACTCATAGGGCTCGTCACTGCTGGTGCCGAGGCAGCTCGGAGCGGTATATCGTCATCGGCCCGGTATCGATACTTGCCTCGGCAACTAAAAAGGACCGGGCGTGCGGGCGGGATGCGGGTTGTCAGTCGCCTCCGTGGTTTGCCCCCACATACGTATCCCAGCAGTCAGCTGCGTTCGGGAGCCGATTGGGTCATCGTCCACGATTGCGGGCGCGTTTTTCGATCGTGGGAACGCGCGAAACCGGGTTCGGACCCGGCCTCATACCGAGGGTATGGTCGAAAAAACGGATCGAACCGCCACGGAGGCCGGGCCCCGGTCTGCCGACGGTCGCCGCTTCGAGGTGTTCGTTCGGGAAGCGGAGGCGGACCCGCTCCGTCACGTCGGTACTGTCGCCGCACCGACGCCGGATATCGCCCACGAGGAGGCGAGTGAACTCTTCGCGTGGTACGCCCGCGACGTGTGGGTGTGCCCAGCCGAGGAAACACATCGGTACTCGGCCGACACGCTCGGCGGCGACGAACCGACCCCGGCGGTCGACCGAAACGAGGACGAACCGCGTGTCTACGAGGAGACGGAGGGGACGCCGAAGGCTGGAGAGAGCGAGGACCCGCAATGATCTCCGTCAGCAAACTTCTCTGCGGGCTCGACGCCGAAAGCGACGGTCTCCGGTACGACGCGGCCGACAATTCGAAGAAGCCACAGATAACCGAGGACCGCCAGCAGCGCCCGGTCGTCGTCTGGAACACAACGAAACGGTGTAACCTCTACTGTGAGCACTGCTATGCGGCCGCCGACGACGAGGGTGCCCCGAACGAACTGTCGACTGCGGAGGGGAAGGCGCTTATCGATGACCTCGCCGAGTACGGGGTCCCGGTCCTGCTCTTTTCCGGCGGGGAGCCGATGGTTCGTGAGGACCTCACGGAACTCGTCGCGTACGCCGCCGACAGCGGGGTCCGCCCCGTACTCTCGACGAACGGCACGCTGCTGACGCGCGAGAACGCCCGTGAACTGAAAGCGGCCGGCCTGAAATACGCCGGTGTCTCCGTCGACGGGCTCCCCGAGCGTAACGACCGCATCCGCGGGCAGGAAGGCGCATTTGACGCCGCTGTTCGGGGGATCAAGGCGTGTCTCGACGTCGGGCTCAAGACAGGCCTCCGCTACACCATCACCGAGCACAACGTCGGGGATCTGGCGGGCGTCGTCGATCTGCTTGCCGATGTCGGCGTCGACCGGTTCTGCTTCTACCATCTCGATTACGGCGGCCGCGGCGCTGACATCGCCGACGTAGACCTGAACCCCGAGGCGACCCGAGAGGCGGTCACCGATCTGTGTGACCTCACGCGTGAGTACCACGACGCGGGCGAGGAGATAGAAACCCTACTCGTCGGCAACTACGCCGACGCGGGATATCTTGTCGAGTACGCGGACCGCGAGATGGGGACCGAGCGCGCCCGACTGATCCGGCGATACCTCGAACGCAACGGCGGCGACCCGACGGGCGAGCGCGTCGCCGATGTCGACCCGGTCGGCAACGTCCATCTCACGCAGTTCTGGCAGGGATACGCGCTCGGCAACGTGCGAGATCGGTCGTTCGGCGCGATCTGGTCAGACGAGTCGAACCTGCTGCTCGCCGCGCTCCGGAACCGCGAGGAACACCTCACGGGTCGATGCGCAGACTGCGCGTATCAGGGGATCTGTCGCGGCGGATCACGGCTGCGGGCGCTGTCTGCTCACGGGGACCCGTTCGCGCCTGACCCGAAGTGTTACTTGACGAGTGCCGAGCGCGACGGACAGGAAGCAGTGAGTCGAATCCGAGTTGAGTCGAGCGCGGATTGACAGGGAGAAAATTTGCCCTCAGGTGGGTGCGCTGTCGACCGCGTCAGGTGAGCGCGCTGTCGACCGCTTCAGCCCTCAACTGTGTCAAACACGTCCGTAACGAGTTTCGCTTGTGCGGTTCGAAGCCGCTGTGAAAGCGCCGACTTACTAATTTCAAGCTCCGCGGCGAGTTCACCGAGTTCGACATCGTCGTCGAAGTAGCCCCGAACGACCGCGAGTTCCAGCCCCTCGCGCTGCTTGGGCGTAAGCGTGGACAGGTCGAACGTAACCTGCTCAGTTGCGTCCGGCCCGTCGACCACCGCGAGCCTGATGAGTCGCACGCGACCGAGTACGTCCTGTAGCGTGTCGACCAGTTCCCGTACCACCTGTCGGCTCTCGACGTAGGTCGTCACGACCAGCGTCCCCTCCTCGACGCGTCGCACGTGGGGAACACAGCCGAACTCCCCGAAAACATGACAGAGACAGTCTTCCGTGACGTCGCCGCGCGCCCGGATCACCTCGTTGCCGTCGGTCGGTTGGAGGTCGACCGCGCACTGGTTGCCGACCGCGTTGATCGTCACGTCGGTAGCGCGGTCGGTTTCGGTGACCATCGGACAGTCCCACCCTGCCGGGGTGTCGATGTCGAGGTCAACCCGGAGACGGCGTGTGTCATCAGCGACGCTACCGGACATGCCTAGCCGTACGGCTCTCGGGGCTTTAGGCCTCGTTCGGGTCGCCACCGGCTGGGAGCGTGAGGTACTTTTATAAAAGCCTTCGGTCGGAACCGCTCGCGCCGACTACTCTGCGTCGGCCTCGGCGTCGGGTTCCTCTGCCGTTCCGGAGGACCCGCCGGTGCCACCGTCAGCACCCTCCTCGGAGCGGGCAGCGACCAGCGCGCCGCTGGCAACGCTGTACATCGGTTCGTCGGGCGAGTGAACGCCGCTGATCGAGAACGGGATGTTTGCGTCCTTCAGGTGATCGGCGAACAGATCCTCGAATCCCTTTGGGCTGGAGGTACCGCCGGTGACGACGACGGGCACGTCGAGCCCCTCTTCGACGTCCTCTTCGTCGACCTCACGGGAGATATTCTCGATGACGTAATCGAGCAGATTCTCGTAGTAGATGGCGAGTGCGCCTTCGACGCCGCCAACGTCGGTACGGAAGTCGAGTTCGAAGTCGTCTTCCTTGATCGAGGTTACCTTATCAACCGGCGTGCCGGTTGCCTGCGCGGTCTGCTCGTCGACCCAGTCGCCCCCGCGGGCGATGGAGAACTTCATCACGGGCACGGCGTAGTACGCCAGACAGACGTTCGTCATCCCCGCGCCGAAGCTGATACCGAGTCCGGTGAAGTTGTTATCGGCGAGTTCGGAGTAGATGACCGCCATTCCCTCGTTGATCGGTTCGGGATCGTACCCCATATCGCCGAGCATCGATTCGAGCGTCTTCTCGTGATACAGCGTCGTGAGCGGCGAGTCAATCGGGTCCGCGGGACTGGAGTAGAACAGTCGCTCGTTCGGACGGGAGGGTTCGCCGACAACCTGTTCGGTGATGAGTTTGATCATCGGGATCGCAGAGGACTCGTCGCTGGACAGGATCCCGTGTTGCATCGGGCGGCGAGTCTCCTTGTTGAATATGTTCGCGAAGTTGAGGGCGTCGTCGCCGACGACGTACACCTTGTCGTCCTTGCGGATGTGGAGGACGTCGCTGCGGGAGAGCATCTGCTCCGCCATGTCGCTGTACTCAATCTCGACGAACGAGTTTCGCTGCTGTACGAACACCGTCTCCGCGCCTTCTTGTCGCCCGGAGAGGATGTTCATCGTACCAACGTCAAGGCCTTTCGCCATATGCCGGCCTACTCAACCTTGCCTCATAAACGTTCGTGACCCCCCACGGTGAAGAGTGATAATCGGTTCCCTGCTGACGACGACGCACGGATCCCACGGCGTTTATACTCCGGGCGCGGGAGTTCGGACACGACGTGCGAGACACGCTACGCGGGGGAGTCGAACTGACGCGGCCGGCGAATTGCGTCGCCGCCGGAGTGCTAACTGCGACCGGCGCGTTCGTCGCCGGGATCGGTGACGCAGCGGCTGCGACGGTGGTTGCCGTCGTTACGACGATATTGGCGGTTGCCGCCGGCAACGCCATCAACGACTACTTTGACCGGGAGATCGACGCAATAAACCAACCAGACCGCGCGATACCGCGCGGGGCGGTCTCCCCGCGCGGCGCGCTCGCGTTCTCGGCAGTCCTCTTTGCGGCGGCTATCGCACTCGCGGCGCTGCTCCCCGTCGTCGCTATCGCTATCGCCGCGATCAACCTCGTCGCGCTCGTCACCTACACGACCGTATTTAAGGGAACGCCGGGGCTGGGAAACGCGCTCGTCGCGTACCTCGTCGGCTCGACGTTCCTGTTCGGCGGGGCGGCCGTCGGCAACCTCGACACCCCGATCGTGTTGGCCGCACTCGCTGGGGTGTCGACGTTCACCCGTGAAGTGATAAAAGACGTCGAGGATGTTGCCGGCGATCGCGAGGAGGGGCTCCGAACGCTCCCGATCGCGATCGGAGAGCGCCGCGCCCTGTGGCTCGCGACCGCCGTGCTCGTTGTCGCCGTCGCCGTCAGCCCGCTTCCGTACCTACTGGGGACGTTCGGCGCGGCGTATCTACTCCTTGTTGCCGTCGCCGACGCCGTCATGCTGTACGCCTGCTACGAGGCGTTTTCGGACCCGACGGCGGCTCAACAGCGATTTAAATATGGGACGTTCCTCGCGGCGGCGGCATTCGTCGTCGGTCGTGCGGTCATATTGGTGTGAGCGACAGCGCCGTGTTGGTGTGAGCGCGGAGTCGCGTGGGCCCGAACGGCTGATCGATGCTGTGGCTGATCGGGACTGAAAACGAAGAACGCTGCTCGACGGCGGTGGTCAGGTGACGGTCACGCGACGTTGAATCCCTTATCGCGGAGGAAGTCCTCCACGCGA
>CAYRWH010000159.1:0-2238 GCA_964427935.1 uncultured Halobellus sp.
GACACGCGGTCGACGGGGTCGCGAACGTCATCGGGCTCAACTGGATGCCGGAGCTAACCGGCGACCCGAACTCAAACCTACTCCCGAAACACGTGGTGAACGAGCTGATTGTGGACTGGACGGGACGACTGCTACCCGAAGCGGTACTCGCGATCACTAGGGACGCGTGGCCCTTCCTGATCGTGAAACTCGCCGCGGCCACGTTCGTCGTCTGGGTGTTCAACGGCGAGCTGTTCGAGGAGTCGCCGCGATACACGCTCCTGTTGTTGATCACCGTATTGGCTGTCGGGCTCGGCCCCGGAACCCGCGACATGCTGCGTGCGACGTTCGGTATCTGAGTACCGGCGTTGCTCTCGGCCCCGACGGCCAGAGACCGCCCACGACACCGAATCACTCGAATCCGATCGTTTGTCCACCCGCGATCGCCGATCAATAAAACAATACTACGAATATTAGGGATACCGATATACGAGTACGTATGATATTGAATCCCATGAGACCAAATTCCAAGATAGACGGAGAGGAACTGTACGAATGTTTCGAATGCGGGTCCCGCTCGGACGAGCCGGGATACTGTGACTGCGGCGGCGAACTGCTACATCTGGGACGCTCTCGCGACCTGTAGCGCCGCTGGCAACGTCCCCTCCCGGCCCGAGCGTGTTAGTAGTCGATCTACTCGTCTGACTCGGGCAAAGAGAGGACGTTCTCGCGTCCGAGTCGGAACCCGTCGAGGTCGCCGTCGTCGCGGAGTCCCGTCACTACCTGACTCGTTTTTGCGGCTGTCCAATCGAGTTCGTCCGCCACCTGCGCCTGTTTCATCCGCCCGCCGTGTTCCTCGATGAGCCGCAGGACCTGCTCCTCGTTGCTCAACAGTTCCGTGTCGACCGCGGTGGATTCTTCGCCGTCCGACCCAGCGGCTGTCTCTGGATCTGAGACGCTCTCGTCGTTGGATCCGGACGACGACCCCGTCGAGGTCGATTCGGCCGGCTCGGACGATCCGGATCCGGACGATTGTGGCGTAGCTGACTCCGACCCGGCTGATTCCGATCCGGTCAGGCTCCCCGACCGGATCGGATGACTCCCGTCGGCAGGAGTGCTGCGTCGACGATACGCCACGAACCCTATCGCGAGGGCCGCAAGCAGCGCGCCGAGACCGAGCACAACGACCCACGAACTCGCGACAGAACCGTCACCACCGTTCTCTGTCCCGTCACCACCGTTCTCTGTCCCGTCACCACCGCCCCCTGCTCCGTCATCGTCACTCGGGGCTGCGTCGGAATCGACCGTCACCCGCGGCTCCTCGCCGGCGAAGTCGATCGGACCGACCCAGACGACAGATCGCTCCCGCGTCTCGGTCGGCGACGGAGTGGCGTCAACGAGTTGATGCGTCTCTGGCCACGATACGATGAACGCGGTTTCGTCGTCAAGGAACAGTCCGTCGAGCGCGTCGCCGGCCACGACGCGGCTCCCGTCGGCGACTGCGAACCCGCTCCATCGGAACTCGTAGGTGAGGACTCCGTACTCCCGTGGCAAGTCGCGCCGCTCCGCGGTCACAGTCACGTTCGAGACGGCCATCTCCCGGCCGGTTGCCTCCGCGGATGCGTTGACCGTCGTCTCCATCCGCTCGCGGAACCGGTCCGTGTACGACTCCGGATCCGCGTCGACATCCTCGCGGAGGTCCTCGAACGCGCGTTCGTCCTCGTCAGTAGCCAGTCGCGTCCGGTACTCGATCGTCCACACCGCGTCGCCGTCCGGCTCGACGGTCGCTTCCATCAGAACGTCGTCGGCCTCGATATCCATCTGGCCGAACGGCTCCTCGGCGGCCCCGCCCGGAGCGCCGGCGACACCTTCCGCGCTCGCAACGATACCCGCCGCACCCACGGCGACCAGAAGGGAAATGCCCACGAGAGCGACCGTCGATCGCTTCACAGACGGACTATCCGGTGACAACGCTAAATTCCTTCTCATTCTCGGAATCGGGAACAGAGCGCAGAGCCGGCAGAGAGCCGACCTGTCGGTCCCGCGTGTCGGTTCGTCTCCGACAGTACACCCCGCCGAGCGTCGTCAGTCACCGTCGATCCACGGATGCGCCGGGCGAGCTCACGAGAGTGACCCCGTTCGCCCCCGGTCCGCCGGCGTCCTCACCGTCCGACGAAGCGTCGCTAGCGTCGGTATCGTTACCGTCCGCACCCTGTTCGTCCGCGTCGCCATCCGCACCCTGTTCGTCCGCGTCGCTGG
>CAYRWH010000159.1:2338-4788 GCA_964427935.1 uncultured Halobellus sp.
TCCGCACCCTGTTCGTCCGCGTCGCCATCCGCACCCTGTTCGTCCGCGTCGCTGGCGTTGCTCTCGTCGGACGAGCCCCCGTGAGGCTCCTCGTCGTCAGCACTCTCGCCAGGGGAGACACTACTTCCTCCAGGTCCGCCCTCACCGTGGGTCCCGTTCGCTCCGTCGTTCCCGGGTCCGTCACCGCCTCCCGGCGGCCCAGGTTCGTCGGTGTCAGTTCCCGGCGGGCTGATACCCGCGCCCGGCCTGCCATCGTGGGGCGGACCCATCGGTGCCCCGGTTCGGTTCCCGCCTATCTCGCGGGCCATCTCGGCGACTTCGGGACCGCTCAGCGAACTCGCACGATCACGGAGCGCGTCAACGCGATCCACGCTGACGTTCCGCTCTTGGAGGACGTGATCCGGGATTCCGTCCGTGGCCTCTGCGCTTCGGTTGGTCGTGCGTTTGATGGACTCGATCTCGGCACCGATCCGTGCCGTGCGGGCCGTGTACGCGCCCTCACTCAGCTCGCCGGCAGCCCGGCGGTCGTGGAGTTCGTTGCGGCGTTCGGAGACCGATTCGAGCCGACGATCGTTGCGGTCGAGCTGATCGGCGATGATGGCTGCGCGCTCGGCGTCGGTCTCGGCGTCGGCGAGCCGAAGTCCGAACGCCCGGTCCGCTACCTCACCCTCGAGCTCCGCCTGTTCAACGCCGACGACGCCTGAGAGTCGTTCACCCGGCGCGAGATCGCTTCCGGTTTCGTTCCTTTCGTCGGCGGGCTCGTCGGCATCGGCCGTGCGGTCGCCAGTGAGATCGTCGGTCACCGCGGCTCCGAGCGGGACCATCCCCACGAGGGCGACCGCGACCAGCACCGCGACGAACAGCGACGTGCGTCGATTCATCAATCGGGGATACGGCCGCTTCCGATAAATACTGTCACGTCGTTCGTGCCGAATTAAGCGGGATCAATCGGGTTCACCGCGGTCCTTCCGGTCGAAGCCGGGTGACGGCTTCATTCGGCACGGGCGACGCGCGAGTCAGTACGACTTCGCGAAGTACGCCGTTCGCTCAGCGTTGTCGCCGCAGATCGCACACGTCTCGTCGCCCTCGCTTCCCACAAGGGGGTCCGCATCCTCGAAGGGAACCATCACAATCTCCGCGGCTATTGCCTCCTTGATCGGCTCCTCACACGCCTCGTCCCCGCACCACGGGGCTTCCACGTAGCCACCGTGCTGGCCGAGCGTACCGAGGATCTCGGCGCGGTCGTCCGCCTCGCGGACCTCCCCGTCAAGCGTCTCCTCGGCTGCCGCGTACAGCTTAGCGTACACCTCATCGTGGTGATCACGGATCGTGTCGGCCGCGTTCTCGCGGTCCACGACGTGCTCTTCGCCGTCCGGTCGGTGGTTCAGCGTCAGTTCCGCGTCCTCAACCTCGTAGGGCCCGATCTCGATCCGGAGGGGAACGCCGTTGAGTTCGTGTTCGTTGAATTTGAAGCCGGGGTTCCGCTCGTCGCGGTCGTCGAGTTCGACGCGGATGCCCGCCTCTGTGAGGTCGTCCGCGACGCCCTCGGCGTACTCCAACACGTCGTCTTTGGTGTCCTCCTGCCAGATCGGGACGATAACGACCTGCGTCGGTGCGACGGTCGGCGGCAGGACGAGCCCCTGCTCGTCGGAGTGAGTCATGATCAGCGCGCCGAGCGCACGCCACGAGAGCCCCCACGAGGTGGTGTGGGCAGTTCGGTCGTCCTCGTTCTCGTCGGAGAAAGTAATGTCGAACGCCTCCGCGAACGACTGGCCGAGATGATGGGAGGTACCGGCCTGGACCGATTTCCCGTCAGGCATCAGCGCCTCGACGGTCGTCGTCGTGTCCGCGCCGGGGAACTTGTCGTGGTCGGGTTTCTGTCCTTTTAAAACCGGGAGCGCGAGGAACTCCTCGTAGACGGACTCGTACTGGTCGAGACGCGTCATCGTCTCCTTCCACGCGGCCTCGTGGGTTGCGTGGGCGGTATGTCCCTCCTGCCAGAGGAACTCCTTCGTGCGGAAGAACGGCTTCGTCTCCGTCGCCTCCCATCGGACAACCGAACACCACTGGTTCACGCGGAGCGGGAGATCGCGGTGGCTCCGGACCCACTGACTGATATACGGGGTAATGATCGACTCGGAGGTCGGCCGGACGGCGAGCCGCTCCTCCAGTTCCTTGGTCCCCGCCTCGGTGACCCACGCCACCTCGGGGTCGAACCCCTCGACGATATCCTTCTCGCGTTCGAGGTACGACTCAGGAATGAACATCGGGAAGTAGGCGTTCTGGACGCCAGTCTCCTTGAATTTCGCGTCGAGGAATCCCTGGAGGCGCTCCCAGATGGCATACGCTCGCGGGCGCGTGACGATGAACCCGCTCATCCCTTCGGGGCCGTAGTCGGCCAACCCCGCCTTCCGCACGACTTCGGCGTACCACTCGCCGGTGTTGTGTGA
>CAYRWH010000160.1:0-4773 GCA_964427935.1 uncultured Halobellus sp.
CTGGAAGAACGGGGAGTTCCTCGACTGGGAGGACGCGACGACCCACGTTCTGACACACGCACTTCACTACGGAAGCGGGGTGTTCGAAGGCGTCCGCTGTTACGACACTGAACAGGGGCCAGCGATCTTCCGCTGGGAGGAGCATCTGGATCGGCTGTTCGACTCCGCGAAGGTGTACGACATGGAGATCGAACACTCCCGTGAGGAGATCACCCAGGCGACGCTGGACCTCCTCCGACGGCAGGATCTGGAATCCTGTTACATCCGTCCGATCGCCTACTACGGCTACGATACCCTCGGCGTCTCGCCGAAGGACTGCCCGACCGATCTCGTTCTCGCCGCGTGGCCGTGGGGCGCGTACCTCGGCGACGAGGCGCTGGAGGAAGGGGTCGACGTGATGGTCTCCTCGTGGCGCAAACACGCCTCTTCGCAGGTTCCCACGAACGTGAAAACCACCGGACTGTACGTCAACTCCATGCTCGCAGGCGAGGAGGCCCGCCGAAACGGCTACGTTGAGGCCATCGTCTTAAATAAAGAAGGCAACGTCGCGGAGGGTCCAGGCGAGAACATTTTCATGGTGAACGACGGCGAGATATACACGACCGGTCCCGCCCAGTCCATTCTCGAAGGAATCACGCGTGACACGATCATCACGCTCGCTGAGGAGCGCGGGTACGAGGTCCACGACGAGGCCGTCATCTCTCGCGGGCAGCTCTACACCGCCGATGAGCTCTTTTTCACCGGCTCGGCTGCTGAGGTGACTCCGATCCGTTCCGTCGACGACACAGAGATCGGCGCGGGAACCCGCGGTCCGGTGACGGAGGAGCTACAGGCGGCCTTCTTCGAACTGGTCGAGCGACGGACTGACGACCACGACGACTGGTTCAATTACGTGTAGTCGCACAAACGCACGTTCCGAACTACGACCCAGACCCGTCTGCTGACGTGCTTCCGTCAGTTGACGTGCCGCCACTGGTTGATTTCTCCGCACCCGTCGATGTGCCCGGGTCTGTAGCGTCACTCGTCCGTTCTCCTGCGGTGCCTCGCGGTCGGCCGATCCCACCCGGTGAGCGGCCACCTCCGGGCTCTCCTTCGGGCGGCCGCTCCTCTTCAACGGGTATCTGTTGTGCGGACTCGGCGAAGCCGGCCGAAAGTATCCGGGTCAGCCCCTCCTCGACGGTTTCTCCGGTGTCTTCGATCCGTTCCGGTTCCACTTCGATGACGAAACCGGTCGTGATGTTCGGCGCGGTCGGCATGAATAAGACGATTTTCCCGTCTCGGGTCTTTTTTCCGGTGCGGAACGCGGTCATTCGGATTCCGGGCCACGTTTCGAGGTACACCGGGCTCTGGAGGTCGTCAGTGCCGGAGATGGCGGTCTCGACCGCAAGCTTGGATGCGTTGTACACCACACGCAGCGCAGGGATCCGGTTTATTGTGTCGTCCATCTTCGCTTCCGCGATCCGGCCGACTGTCGTTCGCATGAGATAGCCGACCGCGAGCACCAGCGTGGCGAGGACAGCGATCGCGATAATCAGCCGAGAGAACGGCTCTAGCGGCTCAGGGATCGTTGCTGGAAGCAGCGCGTCGATGAGTGGAACGGAAATGATGTACCGGTAGATCCATCTGATGACGAGAAGGAGAACGAGAAGCGGGGCGAGGACGATCAGCCCGCTGCCGAAGTCGCGTTTCCACGTGGACATCTATCGCGTCGGTATGTGTCTCCGGCACTTAAGAGGGTGTCTACATGTTCGCCGAACGAACGGTTTCGAGTCGATGGACAGTTCGGACGAATGGGAGTTCGGACGACGAAGCCGGGAATAGCTCATCGTCCGACGACTGCCCGGAGCGCGAACAGAACGTTCTCTTTGCGCTCGCGCACACGACGATAAAAGTACGAGAGCCATTTGTCCCCGTACGGCGCGTACTGCTTCACGTCGACTCCCTGTCGCGCGAGGTCACGCTGTGCGTCCTCACGGACGCCCATTAGCATCTGAATCTCGTAGTCGGTATTGTACTCGGCACCAAGGCGAGTCGCCAGCGAGATCATCTCCGGATCGTGGCTCCCCACGGCGACGCCACGGTCGCGGTGCTCGAAGAGGTACTCGATGTCCGAGCGATACGCCTCGTTTACGCGCGACTTCTCCGTGTACGCGATCGATCGTGGCTCGTCGTAGGCACCCTTCACGAGCCGTATCGCTCCCGGAACGTCGACGAGTCGTTCGAGGTCCTCCCGAGTGCGTTTCAGGTTCGACTGGACGCACTGGCCGACGCTCCACGGGTAGTCGGCGGCGATCGACTCGAAGGCGTCGAGGGTGTCGTCGGTCGTTTCGGCGTCTTCCATGTCACACCAGACGAACGCGTCCGACTCGTGAGCGCGTGCCACTATCTCTCGGTAGTGTTCCTCGAACAGCTCCGCCGAGATGTCGAGACCGATCTGTGAGGGTTTCACCGAGACGCAGACGTCGAGGCCGCCCGCCGCCACGTCGTCGAGCAGATTCAGGTACGCGTCTACGTCGTCTCTGACCTCGGCCGGGTCGTCGTAATGCTCCCCGAGCAGATTCAGGATCACGCCGATGTCGTCGTCGTTGTACGCCCGCGCGTGGTCGAGCGCCTCCGGAACCGTCTCGCCGGCGACAAACCGTCGCGCGATCGGGGGGATCATACCGATCGATCAGGATGACTGAACTTGAGCGTTGTCAAATCTTGCCACCCGCGCCGCGCAACCGGACGCATCAGGCCGCGCCCCGATCCGTCCGAGTGCGGTCCGTTTCGCTCGGACAGCGTCGTCCGGATCGACGCGGTCGGATCCCGGATCTATATGGTGGGGTCGGTAGTGTGCTCGAACATGGTCGATTCGCTCGTCGCGACGGCGTTTTGGGCGATGTTACCAGCGTACGTACCGAACAACGCCGCGGTGCTCGCCGGCGGCGGTCGCCCCATCGACGGCGGCCGCGAGTGGCGGGGGGCGCGCGTGCTCGGCGACGGAAAGACGTGGCGCGGCACCGCGGTCGGTACGGCCGTGGGCGTCGCGCTCGCGCTCGTTCTCAACGCCGTCGTCGACCCCGTAAGCGGCGCGGTTGGCGTCGATCTCCCAACGTTCGACCTCCTCGCCGCAGTCGCGCTCGCGTTTGGCGCGATGTGCGGCGACATCGGTGCGTCGTTCCTCAAGCGACGTTCCGGTCGGGAACGCGGCGCGGCGTTCCCCGGGCTCGACCAGCTCGATTTCGTCGTCGGCGCGCTCGTCGCCGTCTTCCTCCTCGCGCCCGCGTGGGCGACCGGGGTGTTCACGCTCCCCGTCCTCGCTGTCGTCGTCGTGATGACGCCCGTCCTCCACGTGGTCACGAACGTCGCTGCGTACGCGCTTGGCGTCAAGAACGAGCCGTGGTGACACCAAGCCAAGAACTCCTACGCGAGCACCGCGACCGCTGCCCCCATCGCCGCAAGCGCCGCGGGCGGGATGGTGAGGTTGTCGTCGACCGCGACGCCCCGGAGTACCGGTGGGAGCCCGTCCGCGACCGTCGCGCCGGTCGCGCCTGCGGCCGCAACACCGACCCCCGTGATCATCCCGAACGCAGGCACCGTGAACGCGGCCGCGATGGCGAGACAGACCAGTCCCATCGCAAGCCACACCGCGGGGCGTTTCGGCTCGGTCGGTCCGTTGTTTCCGAGCGACCCGCTTATTGGGTCGCCAAGCGAGAGCATCCACATCGCCGGGATCGCCAGTGTCGGTGTCGTCACGGATGTCGCTGCCAGCAGCGCGACGCCTGTCATGCTGATCTGATAGAGCGCGTACCCCGCTATGCCATCGGCCTCGTACTCACGCACCAACGCGTCGTATACGGGTGCTAACGGCCCGGCGGCTCCAGTCAGCCGGAGCGTCTCCAGTACGCCGACAATCACGACGCCCGCAAGGAGGAGTCCGGCGGTTACGTCCCATGAGAGCCAGCCCAGCAGGTACGGGACGGGATACAGCGTTCCCCCCATGTGAACCACCCGGCGCTCGAACTCCACGCGTTCGCGCCACGCAGCCGCTGGCAGCGTCACCGCGTTCGTCCCCCAATCACTCGGTCTCCACGTCCGTCTCGACCGTCTCGTACCGGTCGAGCAGGTCGTCGAACGAGCCGCCCGCCCGCAGCCCGGCCAGTGCCTCGGCTAACTCCCCGACAGGGACGCGGATCTGTACAGCTGAGTCGCGCTCGCGGACGGTGACCGTCTCCGGGCCGTCGCCCTCGACCCCATCGCGGTCGACGGTAACACAAAAGGGTGTTCCAACCTCGTCCTGTCGCCGATAGCGACGCCCAATCGAGCCGGAGTCGTCGTACGCGACCGCGAGCCCGGCCGCCCGCAGCTCTCCCGCGACCCGGTCCGCGAGCGAGACGAGCCGGTCGTCGTTCGTCACCAGCGGGAAGACGGCGGCGTCACGTGGCGCAACCTCCGGCGCGAGCGAGAGGTACGTCCGCTCCTCGCCGTCGACTTCGTCGGTCTCGTAGGCGTGTGCGAGCAGCGTCTGAACTGTCCGACCCACGCCAAAGGAGGGCTCGACGACGTGTGGGGTAATGTGCTCACCGTTTTCGGTCACCGTCTCGACCGAGAAGTTCGCCACGTCGGTGTCGATGTCGACCTCGCGGGTCTCCGAACCATCGCCGATCTCGACTGACACGGTGTCGCCGTCGAACGCGTCCGGATTGCGGCCGGCAAGCGTTTCGAGTGCCTCGGCAACGGCGGCGGCGTCGCCGCCGAACTCCGGCCCGAGCACGGACATGTCGGGATCGA
>CAYRWH010000161.1:0-4751 GCA_964427935.1 uncultured Halobellus sp.
AGCCAAAGGCCTCGTCCGAAACCGTCTAATCGGGGCGGCCGAAACGAGAACTATGAATCCGCTCGAGCGGTACCAGCCGCTCGTCGACGACGTAGAGGCGTTCCGGGCGGCATGCGACCGGCCGCTCCCCTCCGTCGTCCGCACGAATACGCTCGCCGCGTCGCCGGACCGTGTCCGCGACGCGTTCGAGGCGGCCGGTATCACCTACGAGTCCGTCGACTGGCACGACGGCCTCTTTCGACTTCCCAACGGGAATCCCGGGAGGACGTGGCCACACGTACACGGATGGACACACGGACAGGAGGAGGTGTCAGTGCTCCCCGGACTGGCGCTCGACGCTCGGCCGGGCGAACGCGTCTGGGACGCCTGTGCGGCTCCCGGAAGCAAGACCACCCAGGTCGCCGACGCGATGGACGACACCGGAACGCTCGTGGCCAACGACAACAACCTCGGGCGACTCTCGGCGCTTCGACACAACGCGGAGCGGCTGGGCGTGACGAACGTGATTGTTACCAACCAGGACGCGCGGAACTTTTCGATGAACCCCCTCGCGTTCGACGAGTTCGACCGAGCGTTGGTCGACGCTCCCTGCTCGTGTGAGGGAACCTGTCGCAAGAATCCGGACGTGCTCGACGAGTGGACGCTCGACCATGTCCACGGCGTTGCCGGAATCCAGAAGGGGATCCTCGCGCGCGCCGTCCAAGCCACCCGATCCGGTGGCACGGTCGTCTACTCAACCTGTACGTTCGCGCCCGAAGAGAACGAGGCGGTCCTAGATCACGTCCTCGGCGCAGAAGACTGTGAGCTCGTCGCGTTCGACCTCCCGGTGGAGACCGCACCGGGTGTCACCGAGTGGGAAGGAGAGACGTACGACGAGAGCGTGGCCCGCGCGCACCGAGTGTATCCCCACCACAACGACACGGGTGGCTTCTTTTGTGCGAAACTGCGCGTGGGCGGTGCGGACGACGCCGACGCGGAGCGGGAGGTGAGAGCATGACGGACGCCCCGAAACCGGACGACGATGACGCCTCGACCAACGATGCCCCGACCAACGACGGCCAGCAGTTCGACCGACTCCCAGAGACGGCCGCGGACCGCGAAGTTGCCGGCCGCGCGAGCCGCAAAGAGGTGCTTGACTGGTGGGACGAGCGGTTCGGGATCGGACGCGACGTGCTCGGTGAGTACACCTTTTGGGAGAAGGGTGCGGGGAAGGTGTGGGTGTTCAACGGCGAAGCCGACGACCCGAGTCGCGTTGAGGCGATCGGTATGACGTTCCTGCGGACGCGTCAGGAACACTGGAAGCCGACAACGCGTGCGGTTCAACGGTTCGGTGAGCACGCGACGCGAAACGTCGTCGAACTCGAACCGGAGGCGGCAGCCCGGTTCGTCGCCGGCGAGGACCAAGACCGTCCGGAGTGGGACGGCGACTGGGGATACCTGATCGCCAGTCACCGGATTGCGGGCGGTACCGCCCCGATCGGGGTCGGACTGTACCTCTACGACGAGTTGCGGTCGGTCGTTCCGAAGGGAAGTCGAGCGGATCTACCAGCGATGGAGTGATCGACCTCGGCCGACGCCGCTTGACCGCGGAGGGCTCGGCCGCTTCGACCACAGACAGCTTCAGTCGCTTCGACCGCGGACGTACGTCTGATCGTGGGCGGGGAACACCTCGGAAACGGTCTCGGCGCCGTGTTCCTCGGTGATAAGCGCTCGAAGTTCGTCCTCGTAGTCGGCCTTCGGGACCTCCTCGCTTGGACCCTGTTGGACCTCGAACGTCTCCTCGACGAGTCGGTCGACCGCATGTCTCCCGAACCCCGAGAGCGGCGAGATGTAATCGATCCCGTGACGGTCCTCAATGCTCTGCGCCTGCGCCCGAGAGACGGTCGGGACCCGGTCGTCTCGACGGCTTCCGTCGGCGATGGCGTCGACATCGCGATCGGCGATGGTTTCCAGTGCGTGTTCGTGGACACGCTGGATCCCGTTTCGTGGATAGCCGTCCGCGAGCATGCGCTCGACGGCCTCTTCCGCGACCGATCGGTCGAGTTCAACGCGCTCGAAGGGAAATCCCAACTCGTCGGCTGCGCGCTCGGCGTGTTCCCAGTCGTCAGTGAGTCCGAAGCTACCGGTGACACACCGCACGTCGTAGAACCGGTCGAGCAGGGTGGCGGCGAGCGAGGAGTCCTTTCCCCCGCTGTACAACAGCGCGAGTTCCATCTATCGCCGCCGGATGTCGAAGCTCTGCTGTTCGGGCTGGAGTTCCTTCAGTAGGTCGCGCATCTGCTCCTCGTCGATGCGTCCCTGGACACGACCGCTCTGGGCAAGCGATGCCACCTGCTGTTTGACCTGCTTTGCGAACTCCGGCTTTGACATCTCGACCGCGTTGAGTCGCTGTCGTGCGCCGTCGGTCAAGTACTGTTTGAGCACGGCCTCCTGTTGGGCCTCCGCGCGCTGTTGTGCCTCCTGCTGGGCCTCAGCGTCTCCGCCCTCGCCCTGCTGGCGCTCACGGAGCTCCTCCATCTTTTGTTCTCGCAGTTCTTCGAGTCGCTCGTCGTCGGGGTTCCCGCTCATACACGCTCATTCACGGTCCGCGCGAAAAACGATTTCGGAGGAGTCCCCGGTGTCAACACGGATCCAACGCTTCCCGACGGGCGGTGAGTCGGAAGCGGACCGCGCTTCGGGCCGCTTAAACAGCGCACCGCCGTATCGGACGCCATGAGTGACTCGCGGGAGTTCTGTCCCCGGTGTGGCGACGCCGTCCCGGAGCGTCGCGATCCCCTTCCGGGGGAGCCGGGGGGACGGGACGCGCTGTTGTGTGACGACTGCTACTTCGAGGAGTTCGAGTTGGTGGACGCCCCCGATCGGATCGAGGTCCTCGTCTGTTCGGGTTGTGGCGCGGTTCGCCGCGGAGAGTCGTGGCGCGATGTCGGTGCGCGCGATTACACCGACGTTGCTGTCGACGAGGTAGCGGAGGCGCTCGGAGTCCACATCGACGCCGAAGACGTCGAGTGGGGCGTCGAACCCGAGCAAGTAGACGAGAACACGGTTCGAATGCACTGCCGGTTCTCCGGCGTCGTCCGCGGAACGCTCCGCTCCGAGGAGGTCACCGTTCCCGTCAAAATCTCTCGTGGAACCTGCGATCGGTGCGGACGGATCGCCGGGGGATACTACGCTGGCGTCGTTCAGGTCCGCGCGGACGACCGAGACTTAACGCCCGAAGAACGCGCGGAGGCTCTCTCAATCGCGGAGTCGTACGTGGCAGATCAGGAGGCGAAGGGGGACCGGGAGGCGTTCATCACCGAGGTGAAAGAGACCGATGACGGCCCGAATATCAAGCTCTCCTCGAACGGATTGGCCCAGAACGTGGCGACCCGGATCACGGAGGAACTGGGCGGTAGCTTCGAGTCGTACCCAACGCTCGTCACCGAGGACGGCGACGGCAACGAGGTGTACCGCGTCACGTTCGCGGTCCGGCTTCCGCGCTACGCGACCGGCGAGATTGTCGACCCCGAAGACGGGGACGGGCCGGTGTTGGTCACCGGTGTCTCCGGACGGCTCCGTGGCACTCGGCTCGCGACCGGTGAGCCATACAGCGCGGAGTTCGAGGACGGAGCAACGCCGGCGGCGGCGCGGATCGGCCGCCGCGAGGACGCGACCGAGACCACGGTCGTGGCCGTCGAAGACGAACACGCGATACAGGTCCTCGATCCAAAGACGTACGAGGCGCGCACGGTATCGAACCCCGAGTTCGTCGACGACGACGCGGACACCGTGCTCGCAATCGAACACGAGGGCGACGTCCATCTCGTCCCACGAGACGACGCGGGGTGACGCGAGGACCAGCCGGCGAGCGAACGGGGCGGCCGGTACTGGGTAAGAATCCTACTGACCGAAAACCGTACTGAGGTCGCCGATAGCACAAAGATATTATCGACACCCGAGCAAATATCAGATGGTTGAATCCCTCTCAATGTTCGAAGTCGAACGTCACGTGAGTCGATGAGAAACCCGATGACGGCGGTGACGGACGGGCTGGGTGTGAACCCACAGGTGCTGGCGCTGGCGCTTGCTCGGATGTCAGAATCCGTCGGGAACTCGTTTCTCATCGTCGTCCTGCCGCTGTTCATCGCATCTGATTTCGTCGGCGGTGGAACGTTCGGACTCACAGAGGTGTTCATTACCGGGGTGATCCTCTCCGTGTTCGGCTTCGTAAACAGTCCGCTTCAGCCGTTCACCGGGCGGCTCTCTGATCGAACCGGCCGCCGAAAGGTGTTCGTGCTGTTCGGATTGGCGCTCATCGCAGTCGCCGGCGTCGGCTACGCGTTTGCCACGACGTACTGGCATCTCATCGGACTGCGCGTTCTACAGGGGATCGCCGGCGCGTTTATTATTCCGACGACCGTCGCACTCGTCAACGACCTTGCCACCGACGAGAACCGCGGCGGCAACATGGGAACGTACAACACGTTCCGACTGGTCGGATTCGGGGTCGGACCCATCGCCGCCGGTGGCGTCGTTGCCGCCGGTCCGTTTTCACTCGCTGTCGGCTCGACAACCCTCTCGATCACCGGCTTCGACGCCGCGTTTTATTTCGCCGCCAGCACCGCGGTGCTCGCGTTCCTGCTCGTAGCGACGCTCATTCGGGATCCCGATATCGAGCCGACGGAGAGCAAGGAGTCGTTCCTCGACTCGCTCGCGGTCCGCGATCCGACGGGCACACAGCTGCTCGACCCGGTGTTTGCCCTCGCTATCGT
>CAYRWH010000162.1:0-4737 GCA_964427935.1 uncultured Halobellus sp.
TCACGGCCGACGGCGACGTCACGCTGTACGTCTGTGGACTGACGGTGTCGGACGACCCCCACCTCGGACACGCCCGCCTCTGGTTTCACGCCGACGTGCTTCACCGGTGGCTCGCGTACCTCGGCTACGACGTGCGACACGTCGAGAACGTCACCGACGTCAACGAGAAGATCACGGCCCGCGTCGGCGAGCGCGACGAGTGGGCCGCGGAGCGCGACGTCGCGGAGACGTTCACGGCGTCGACGTTCGACGCGATGCGCGGGCTGAACCTGCTGCGCGCCGAGGTGTACCCGCGCGTCACCGAACACGTCCCGGAGATAATCGACCTCGTCGAGACGCTCGTCGAGCAGGGGTACGCCTACGAGTCGAACGGCTCCGTCTACTTCGACGTCACCAGGTTCGAGGCGTACGGCACGCTCTCGAACCAGGACGTCGACGAGCTGGAAGCGCAGGGCGAGCCGGCCGAGCGGTCGGAGAAGCGCAACCCCGCCGACTTCGCGCTCTGGAAGGCGGACGGGGTGAGCGAGACCGCCGCCCGCGAGCACGCGAAACACGACCACGGCGAGTCGACCCCGTCGGGCGAGACGTGGGAGTCCCCGTGGAGCGAGGGGCGACCCGGCTGGCACGTCGAGTGTTCGGCGATGTCGACGACGCACCTCGGCGAGACCCTCGACGTCCACATGGGCGGTCGCGATCTCGTCTTCCCGCACCACGAAAACGAGATCGCGCAGTCGGAGGCGGCCACCGGCGAGACGTTCGCCCGCCACTGGCTCCACGTCGGGCTGCTCGCGATGGACGGCGAGAAGATGTCCTCCTCGATCGGCAACTTCTGGACCGTGCCAGACGCCTTAGACGAACTCGGCGTCAACGTGGTTCGGACGTTTTACGCCGGCGCGGCCTACCGCTCCGAGCAGGCGCTCACCGAGGAGACGATCGCCGAGGCAGAGGAGCGCTGGGAGCGGCTCTCCCGCACCTACGACCGCGCCGTTGAGGCAGTGGACTCGACTGCGGCCCGCGCGAAAACCGCGGACGACGACCTTCGCGAGGCGGTCGAAACGACCCGCGACGAGTTCGAGCGCGCGATGAACGACGACCTCAACCTCCGGGAGGCGACCGCGGCGCTGCTGGAGCTGACCGACGCCGTGAACCGGCACGTGGACGCGATTCAGGGCGGGTCGTCGGATGCGTACGACTACGCCGGGCTCCGCGAGGCGGTCGAGGCCTTCGAGACACTCGGTGGCGACGTGTTGGGGCTCCAGTTCGGCGCAGAACGCGACGGAGAGGTCGAGTTGGCCGGCGAGTTAGTCGAGCTGGTGTTGGATGTCAGGGAAGCAGAGCGCGAGGCCGGCAACTACGAGCGCGCCGACGAGCTTCGCGACGCGCTTCGGGAGGTTGGCGTCGAAATCGAGGACGGGGCGGACGGGGCGACGTACCGATTCGAATAGGACGCGTACACAAGTTTTTCCGAGGCGGCCGGTAGTTAGGTGACGAGCGTCGGTGTTCGTGCGCGGCGTTTTATTGTTAGCAGTGGCACAGCGAACACCCCCAAAGCCCCAGCCGCTTGCTTATAAATGGCTGAGAGCTGATCAGCGGAGAACACCCCCAAAGCCCCAGTCGCGAGGCGGGCGCACGCTCGCTGCGGTCCTCACTCGGTCGCTCACTCCGTTCGCTCCCTCGTTGTGGTCCTTGCTTCGCCTGTGCCCGCCTCGCAACTGCCCCTTTGAGTCCCGCCCCGCACCGCACAGCCCCGCACCTCACACCTCCCCAGCCTCGTCGGCCTCCCTCCGCTTCGCTCCGGTCGGCCGACTCCCTCGCGTGCGCGATTCGCGCCCTTCGGGCGCTCATCGGTCCGCGCCACCGCACCGCCGCGTTCATTTATAAATAGTCGCTCTTCTGTAGGAGATTGTTGATACGGAATAGTCGTCACGGTCAGAAACTGAAACCGGCACGCAGACACGTTCTCCGATCGAGTTTCAGATCAGCAGAACTCTCGTGAAGTACCTCGGGGACAAGCCCCGAGGCTTCACCGGTTTGTCCGTACCGTCCAGAAACGGACGGATGGACGCAGGTGAATTTAATTCCCCTCGATCTTCCCTGAACAGGGTCAGTTGGAATTACCACCCGAACACTCGCTGTATTCGTGAGGGTCGGTCGCTCCACCACGACCCGACAACCTCCGTCTCACGCCCAGTGGACGGTTTTGAGAGGAATCGCAGTTCCATCAGCCAAACGACCGCTTCATATTGAGGTCTTCAACATCCTTCGCGGTCGTTAAACCACGGCACGAGACGTGGTTTCATAAATACTTCGACGGGTTTTACCTTCGGGGTCAAGTGGTTCAAGAATCGAAAATTCCCGTCATCACGGAAATCTACGATTTCCGTACGACCCCGAGGCACTCGCCCTGCCCAACCTGTAGAATCACAAGAGGCATCGCTATCAACAATGTGCTACGCATGAGCGTAAATAGTTGTCATCGTCTGAGCTGATCATTTAAATATCACATCGGCTGCGGCGGACCTCCACCTTCCGTGGCCGAGGCCTCAGTCGAGCACGTGCTCCGTGTCGTACGAGCCGAGCACCTTCACCCACCCCTTGTCGGCGATCGCCTCGACATCCGCCACCGCCTTTGCCAAGTGCTCCTCGTAGAGGCCGGCGTCGACGTCGAAGTGGAACAGGTAGTCACCGAGGCGCTCGCCGCTCGGCCGGGATTCGATCCGCGAGAGGTTGAGGTTGCGGTCGGCGAACGCCTCCAGCAGTTCGAGCAAGAGTCCGGGGTAGTTCGCGTTCGGGTAGACGATCAACGTGGTCTTCCCGCCGGCGTTCGAGCGTGCGGATTCGGGGGCAACGACGAGGAATCGGGTCGCGTTCGAGGTCCGATCTTGGATGTCCTCGGCGAGGATCGTCAGGTCGTCGCCGGCGTTGTCCGGATGGCCAATGCCGGCGATACGGGCGTCCTCGCGGGCGCGCTCGACGCCGCGCGCAGTGGAAGCGACGGCCTCTAACCCGGCTGCTGGGTAGTGCTCTTCGAGCCAGTTGCGACACTGTGCGAGCGCCTGTGAGTGGCTGGCGACGACCTCGAACTCCGACCCCTGCGCGAGGAGGGCGTGCCGGATCGGGGTGACGACCTCCCGCGTCACGGAGACGTCGTGGTCGGCCAGCGCGTCGAGACTCTCCGTGACTGAACCCTCGATGCTGTTCTCGATGGGGACGACTCCGCGTTCGAACTCGCCGGCCTCGACGGCGTCGACGATGTCGGTGACCGACTCGCGGAACGACACTTCGGCGGCGACGGCCCGCGCCGCACGGTGTGAGTACGTGCCGGCGGGACCGAGAGTGACGGCGTTCATCGCCTCGGCGTACACGGGGGGCCGCGAAAAGGGTGGCGGGGGAACCTCACGGACACGATCGACCGCCCTACGCGACGGGAGTCCGCTCCACGACGGTTCCGTTCACGGTCGGATACTGTTCGACGATCTCGCCCTCAGAGAGGTCACCGTCCTCGACCATCTCTTCTAAGAGCCACCACGCGACCTCGACGTGGTTCGATTTGACCGTGTAGAACTCCTCGGGAACGCCGAGCGCCTCGAACCGGTCTGGCGACGCGAACGCCTTTCCGTAGACGAGAGTACCGTCGTCAGTCACCTCGTCGAACTCCCGGCGGATGTTCTTCGCCATTCGCTTCAGGCGGTTTCGGTGTTGTGCGGCGTCTTTAAACACCGACGTACAGAAGTACACCTTCTCGTGGGCGGCCATCTCCTCGACGATAGCGCTGTCCTTCGACCCCTCGACGGCGGACATGTGGCCCTCCTGCAGCTCGAACCCTTCCTCCTGCATGCGGCGGTAGTTGCCGTCGCTCATCTCGAACTCGTTGATGTTACAGAACTCTGCGGCACCCTCATCGAGGAACTCTAAGAACTCCGTCTCTGCGCGAATTCCCGGAATCTCGAAGGCCGGCGTGAGTCCCTCCTCGCGGGCAATGTACAGTATCTCTTCCCACTCGGTGCCGTGCATGTCTCCCCACAGTTCCAGCGGCGGGTGGAACCGAATCTCGTCGAGGCCCGCTTCCGAGAGCCGGCGCATGTTCTCGCGGCCGCCGGTGATACCTGTATACAGGTGCGTGTGGTGGTCCTCGCCGAACTCGTCTTTGAGCAGTTCGAGGTATCGGCACGTCTTCGCCATCGCCTCCTGTGGTTCGCCGCCGGTGATCGAGGTACCGAGCGCGCTCATCCGCTTGGCTTCCGCGATCACGTCCTCGTCGGACTCCACCTTCCGCTCGTTGGCGTACACGTCGGTGACGTTCTTTCGGTTCTCCCCGAGAGGGCAGTAGAAACAGTCCCGCTGGTCACAGTAGCCGTAGACGAACAGCACCATCTTCCCGCCCTTAGCGCACTGTTCACAGCCCTTGGAGATCATCTACCGTCCGTTGGGCGTGGGGCCTCAAAAAGCGTCCGAACCACGTATTCGGGCGGCAGCCGTTGACACGCAGCGACCCTCGTGACCGAACGAGCACAAGACATGTACCCACCGGGGGGCGATACGTGGGCATGAAATCCGATCCAGACCACGGCCGACTGACCGGTGACGGTGCGAAGACAACCGGCTCCGAAGGCGATCGACCGATTAAGCGAGCCTCGACTCGGCGGGACGTGCTCGCTGCGGGCGGAGCGCTCGCAACCGCTGGGCTCGCAGGGTGTACGGCACTCGACGTACTGACGGGCGACGAGGCCGAGTTCG
>CAYRWH010000163.1:0-4719 GCA_964427935.1 uncultured Halobellus sp.
TCTTGTAGTTGCCCTCGCCGAGCTCCTTGATCAGGTGGCGGTTCGCCGACAGGCGCGCGCTCTCCAGCGAGCCGTGTCGAATCTGAAGCTCCTCCTCGACACGAAGGCTGATCTGGACGGGGTAGTCGTCGGGTTCCGCGGAGAGGTCGCCCATGTTGTGCTGTGCGATCTTCGAGCCGGGGATTCCTGTGATGTACTCGCGACGGGTGTACGACGGCTTGTCGATCGTCCGGTACATAGAGGCGGGTTTCTCGGACATGGTTACTTGTCCGATGTAGCCGCCGCTGCGTCGATAAAGCCTTCGATACGGTGACGGAGCCGCGAAGACGCTGGTTCCGGAGTCACTCCGACGGCGTCGGGTCGAGCGCGACGTGTTCGAACCCCCGGTCCGCGAGTCGCTCCGCGGCTCGATCCGTTACCGAGGGCGCGACGAGCACCCCGCGAACACGGCGCTCTCCGGGTCCATTCGGCGTATCTGCGGGGTTCGACCCGGCCGCTCCAAGTTCGTCACGCAACGCTCGCACATATCTCGCAAGCTGTCCGACCGCGTCCGGCCCAACCCGCCGGCGTTTCAACTCGACGACGACCACGTTGCCGTCGGCGTCGACGCCGAACACGTCGATCGGACCGGCGTCGGAGGGGCGCTCGGTCTCCGTCGGCTCGAATCCGTCCTCGATCAGCTCCGGTCGTTCGAGAATCCGGGTTCGGAGGTCCTCCTCGCTGCCGTGAAGCTCTAACTCTCGCCCGCCCGTAACTGACATCGCTGACAACTGCTGGACGTTCGAGAACCGGACTCGCAGCGTCTCATCGGGAGAGTCCCGGACGGAAACGACACGGAGTGTCCCGTCGCGGACCGCGGCGCGGTGCTCGGAGCCGGGGGGCTGCCAATTGACCGGCTGCTGGCCCTCGTCGGTGTGGACGAGCGCCGCCCCGTCGGGTTTTAACAGGAGGAGTCGGTCGCCGGAGCCCAGATCGGAGGCTGCCCGCCCCTCATACGAGACGGTACAGCGCCCGAACACACTTATTAGGTCGCCGCGGTCGAAGGCGGCCTCCAACTCCCACAGCGCCTCGCGATGGGCCGGATCGTGGAGGCTCGTGACTGTCACGGTCGGGCTACGGACCGACCGCTCAAAAGGAACGCGGCACGTCAGCGGCGCTACCGACGCGGTATATAAATACGCCCCGGGATCAATCCCTCTCATGGACGTCGACCTTCGAGGGTCTGGATGGATTCACCGCGACGATGTCGCCGTCCGCGGTCAGGCATTCGACGGCGACGACCACCTCGATGCGTCGGCCATCGCCGAGCGGTTCGCGTGTGACGCCAGCGGGTCAGCGCCGCGGCGTTCACCCGCTGCTGTCGCCGCAACTGCCAGCGATCTGGAGGGGTTCTACGCGGCTGTCGTTGAGGACGGACAGGGAGAGGATATCACCGTAACCCTCGTTACCGACGGCGCGCGCTCGGTCCCGCTGTACTATGGATTTACAAACGGATCGACGGTCATCTCTGACCGGGGGCGAGTCGTTCGCGACGCGCTCGACGCGCCCATGGATCCGGCCACGGAGTCGGAGTTCCTGTTGACGCGATACGTCTCCGGTCCGGAGACAGTCTGGGAAGAAGTCAGATCGACGTGCGCCGGTGCGGTCGTCCGGATCGACGACGGGGGTGGGGTCGAGTCGACGACCTACCGTGATCACTGGCCCGATGGGTCGGAACCGTCGGCAGCGTCGTTCAGGGTAGAGCCGGCGATATCCGCTAGCTCGTCGGCCGGTGTCCGATCGCCACGCGAGCGGCTCGAATCGGGGCTCGAACGGGCGTTCGATCGCGCAGTGCGGGTTGCCGGCGATCGACCGGTCGTCGTCCCGCTATCCGGTGGGTACGACTCTAGACTGGTCGCCAGCGAGTTCGTCGCCCGCGGCCACGACGTAATCGGGTTCACGTTCGGGCGATCTGGACACCCAGATGTCGAGGTCAGTCGGGAGGTGGCCGCGCGCCTCGGGATCGAGTGGCGGTTCGTTCCCTACGACGCGGAGACGTGGCGCAGGTGGTACGGCGGCTCCGCCGGCGAGGCGTACCGTCAGGCGGCGTTCGGCGGCGACGCGCTTCCCTTTCTCGCGGAGTGGCCTGCGGTTCGAACGCTCGTCGCCGAGGACCGGGTCCCTGCGGACGCGCTCTGGTGTCCCGGACACACCGTCTCGACGCCCGGCGAGCGCCTCCCACACTTCGCGGAGCCGGAGACATCTGCTGACAACGTACGATATCCGGGCGAACAGAGTCCAGGAGGGGAGATCCCGCCGACGGTCGACGCGCTCGTCGACTACGTTCGCCGCAGACACTACACGCTCTGGGAGTGGGACGACGACCGGTTCCGCGCGGCGGTCGACGACCGGATCCGCCGAGGACTGCTCGGCGGCCGTGATCCCGACGCAGTGAGCGACGCGGCGTCAGCCGCGGCGGCCTACGAGCGCTGGGAGTGGCGTGCCCGGATGACGACCTTCACCAATGGGGATTTACGCGCCTACGAGGACGCCGGCGTCGAGACGTGGCTCCCCTTATGGGACCCCGCATACGTCCGTGCGTACGCGTCGCTGCCACGACGGCTCCGCGAGAAGAAGCAGCTCCACAGCGAACTCGCGATCGACCGCTACCAGGCCGCTGCGGGGCGCAACGCGGACACGGATGGCGCTCCCGACCACCGCTCATCCGGTCTCGACCGTGCGGCGGTCACGGACCGGACGCTCAAACCGATCGATCGACATCTCGCGTTGGTTCGCCACACTCCCGCCCGACAGTTTACCGAGCGAGACGGACGATGGGATCCCCCGTTTCTCGCACCGCGGGAGTCGTGGGGTGAGCGCGCGGCCCACCCGCTTGCGTGGGACGCGATCGTCGATCCCGTGGTCCACGCGCGGCTCCCGCCCGCGCGGAGCCTCTACGCGCTGCGAACGCTGGCGGCGACGAACCGGATCGATCTCGACGACCCGGAGAGCGTGCCGATCGACCGCTTCGTGTCGGCCGACCGCGGCGGGGAAAGGGATGGTTCGGAGAGGACTCGACTCCAGCTTCCGACCGAGACCGACGGGACGTAGTGCCGGCTTAGGTTCCGTGCTCCCAGCTATCCATGTACTCGCGCTGTTCGGCGGAGAGCGAGTCGTGGGTGACGCCCTCGGCGGCGAGTTTGATCTCGGCAACCTCACGGTCGAGGTCGTCGGGAACGTCGTGGACGCCCGCCTCGTAGGCCGCGCCGTTCTCGGCGAGTTCGCGGACCACGACGGCCTGGACGCCGAAGCTCTGGTCCATCACCTCGACCGGGTGGCCGAGCGCGATAGGAGCGGCGAGATTGACGAGGCGACCCTCGGCGAGCACGTTGAGGACGCGCCCGTCCGGCATCTCGAAGCCTTCGACGCCGTCACGCGCCTCGAAGCGATTGACCGCGAGATCGTCGAGCTCCTCGAGGTTGATCTCCACGTCGAAGTGGCCCGCGTTAGCGAGCAACACACCGTCAGACATGACCTCGAAGTGCTCACGTGTAATCACGTCGCGGTTACCGGTGGTCGTGACGAACACATCGCCTTTCTGTGCGGCCTCCGCCATCGGGAGTACCTCGTACCCCTCCATGTGTGCTTCGAGCGCCTTCCGAGGGTCGATCTCACAGACGATCACGTTAGCGTTCTGGCCGGCCGCCTTCTTCGCGACCCCCTTGCCACAGTAGCCGAACCCGCCGACGACGACGTTCTTGCCCGCAAACGAGAGGTTCGTCGTCATCGCGATGGTCGCCAGCGAGGACTCACCCGTACCGTGGATGTTGTCGAACAGCCGCTTCATCGGCGTGTCGTTTACCGCAAAGACAGGGTAGTGAAGCTCGTCCTCGTCGTCCATCGCGCGCAGGCGGTGGACGCCGGTCGTCGTCTCCTCGGCTCCGCCGATGATGGAGTCGATCAGCTCGGGATACTCTTCGTGAACGAGTTTGACCATGTCCATCCCGTCGTCGACGGTGATCGTCGGCTCGTGGGCGACGACCGCGTGCATCGCGTCGTAGTACTCCTCGTCGCCGACGCCTCGAACCGCGTAGGACGTGATCGACTCGTGGGCGTTCAGCGCCGCGGAGACATCGTCGTGCGTCGACAGCGGGTTACACCCAGTGATCGCAACCTCCGCGCCGCCGTCGGCGAGCAGTTCGACGAGGTTCGCGGTTTTCGCCTCGACGTGCATCGCCATGGCGATCACCTCGCCGTCGAGGGGC
The DNA here is from genome assembly GCA_964427935.1 of uncultured Halobellus sp. Lineage (GTDB taxonomy): Archaea > Halobacteriota > Halobacteria > Halobacteriales > Haloferacaceae > Halorubrum. Next base: position 4,245 of record CAYRWH010000163.1, read on the forward strand.
TGTTCGGCGACGAACTCCTCACGAAGCGACTCAAGAATCGGCATGTGCTGGAGTGCCCAGTCCATCTTGCGGCGACCCTCTTCTCGGGCAGCGTCGGGATCAGACAGGTGGTGTGTTACCGGCGAATACGTGCTCTCGCTCATGTCCATCCGTTGGCTCACCGCGCACTAAACGCTGCCGACACAGACGAAGACACGGCCCGTGGCACTGTTCAACAAGGAAACGCTCCGCTTTTCAGAAGAGGCGAACTCAGCGACACTCAGTTGCCCGGTGGGCCGTTGCCGTTTCCGGGACCGCCGTTCGCACCAGTGTCGTCATTCTCTTCAGCATCGTTGCTGTCCTCGGCATCGTTACTCTCCTCGGCATCGTCACTTCCACCGGCATCGCTGTTCTCACCGGGCGTACCGTTCGGTGCGTCTCCGCTCCCGTTACCGGCGTGGTCCGGTGGACCCTGACCGGCATCAGTTCCGTTACC
>CAYRWH010000164.1:0-4662 GCA_964427935.1 uncultured Halobellus sp.
GTGGTAGTAGTTGCCGATGACAACTTCGACCTCCGGGACGAGCGCGCCCATGATCGAGTGTGGGCAGGTGCCGTGGCCGGCGGCAAGCCGGACCAACTCCGTCGGTCCGACGTGGCCGAGCTCTGTGACGTCGAAGGGGACGGCCGCTGCCGGGTCACCATCTTCAGGTAGGTCGTCGAGGAACCCGGCGTAAAACGGGCAGAACTCAGTCCCCTCGAACTCCTCGGTGTCCGGGCGGTACGGCGTTGGTTCGCCGTCGACGGTGAGGTAGTCGGCGGCAGGGGAGTCGCTGTCTCCCGATCCGGTGTTCCCTCCAGTCCCCGAGTCCATCAGGCCGACCTGCTGGCTCCGCGACTCGCTCACAAGGTTTGCGGCCGTGGTCGCGCCGCCGTCACCAACAAGGTTCCGAGTGCGATCGCGGAGCCCCTCACAGCGCTCGTACACGTTTTCCAGATCGATTCCGCCGCGGTTCTCGCGGGCGTACGGGCAGACATCTGCCTTTCCAACGAGGGTGAGCCCCGATACGGGGTCGTACTCGTCGGGAAGATTCTCGTTGACCGTCTCCAGATCTGTCTCGAACTGTCGCAGTTGCTGTTTGACGCTCGTGAGGACGAAGACGCGCTCGAAGTCGGAGTCGGGGTCGCGAACACGGTCGAGTCCGGCGGTGAGCGCGAGCATCGTCTTCCCGGTTCCGCACGCACCCTCTAACGCGAGGAAGCCGTTGTCTTCGGCGGCGTCGATGGCGGCATCGATCCCGTCGGCCTGCTCCGGATACGGCTCCGAGTGGCCGAAGATATCTGTCCACGGCGGGGCGTCTGTCACTGTGACAGCGTAGCTCCCGATCGGTGTTAAACCTTGAGAGAACGGAGTGACCGATTCGACTGTTCCGGCGGCTCTCTACCGAACGATGTCGTGGAGGTCGCTCAGTTCGTCGATCTCCCAGGTCGGCCAAACGTTCAGCTCCCAGTTACGGCGATGGGGGCGTCGGATGAACGCGCTGTCGATGCCGGCGTTCTCGGCGGCACGGACATCAGACTCGTTGTCACCGACGAATAGGGCGTTGCCGGCGTCTAAATCACCAAGCGCCTGTTCGATGTAGTGCGGGTTCGGCTTCCGTAACTGTAGCGAGTGGATCGTCGGTTCGCGGCCGTACGCGGCCCCGAAGCGCTCGAACCCGTCGAAGTGGTTCACGAGGAAGTCGACGGTCGCCTGTTGGTTCGAGGAAACGATCCCCATCTCCACGTCGAGGTCCTGTAGCTCATCGAGGTCGTCGTAGGGGGTTTTACGCCCCTCGCGCGCCTCCTGCTGTTGGGCTCTCGACACCACGTCGTCGCGCGTCCGCCAGAACGACCCCGGATCGAGGTCGTACGTTTGACAGACGGTCCCCACGCTGCCGGGGGTCGCACCGATAGTCATTTGCTCTACGTCGTCCGGATCGGGCTCCTCGACGCCGCATTCCTCGAACGCGTTCCGGGTTGCGTCCCGGAGCACGTCGAAGCGCGTGCGGCCTACGAGGACACCGTCGTTGTCGAACACGACGGTATCGTACGTCATACAGTCCCGAGTCGCTCAGTACTTAAAAGCGTTTCACCAGAGCCGTCTCGGGGTCACCGGCTAATTTATATTCATCGGCCTCGGGTCCCGCGGTATGCGCGTCAGCGTCATCGGCGGGAGTTCGGTCGGACCGGAAACGGAAGCGGTCGCCGAAGAACTCGGGCAACGATTGGCGAACCGCGACCACACGGTCGTCTGTGGCGGTCTCGGCGGCGTGATGGAAGCGGTCTGTCGCGGCGCACACGACGCGGGCGGCGAGACGATCGGTATCCTTCCGACAGATCGTCGTGCGGACGCGAACCCGCACGTGACGGTCCCAATCGCGACCGGTATGGGCCACGCGCGCAACGCCTTGGTCGTAATGAACGGTGATGCCGTGATCGCGGTCGACGGCGCGGGCGGCACACTCTCGGAGATCGGGATGGCGCTCGTACAGGGGCGGGCGGTAGTGGGGCTCGATACACACGAGGTCGACGGTGTAAAAGCGGTGAAATCGCCGGAGGTGGCGGTCGAGTACGTCGAAGACGCGGTCAAGTGAACAGAGAGCGTCGCGGCTCTGGCGGCCCTACCAGGTGTCGTGGAACGTGTCGAACTCGATCGAGTCGAGGGGCTTCTCGCCAATCGCGGCCTCGTACTCGCCGGGAGTCAACATCGGCTTGTGGAACCGCGGGCCGTCGTCGGTCGTGATCCGGGGACAGCCGGTGTTGACGAACGCGTCCATATCGAAGTTGCGGAGGCGGTCCGGCGTCACTTCGTCCATCGTGATCAGGTAGGCGTTCTCGTTGCTCTCGACGATCTCTTGGGCCGTCTCCCACCGACCCTGTCCGATCTTCGTACAGAAGATGACTCCCCACTTCTCCGCGCCCATCGCCTTATGAACCGAGGCGTAGCGCTGCTTGAGGAACTGGTCGTGTTCGGCGACCGACACCGCGTTGTTGACGGGGTCCGCGATGACAACCCGCTTTTCGGGATGCTCCATTGCGAGCCCGACCGGGTGGAACTTCCCGCCGCCGACGTACAGCACCTGATCGGCCGGGATGTCGGCTGAGGCGTAGTTGCAGCCGAGCACCTGCCCCTCCTTGGTGAGCCGGTCGTCGCCGCGGCGTGTGTGGACCTCGTAGCCGCGCTCCTCCAGCCAGTCGGTCATCTCCTCGAACCGATTCATGTGTTGGGCGGTCGTGACGAGCCCCACATCGGGGTCCTCCTCGGGAGGCGCGAGCTCCTCTGCCAGCGCGTCTTCCATGATCGGGAACGGATCGACGTTCGAGAACAGGGGCACGTAGACGATGCTGTCGGACTCCTTCATCGGCGTGTGACCGAAGTGAACGAACACGTCGGTCCGGCGCATGAGGTACGTATCGAGGTCGCAGGCGCCGTAACACGGCTGGCCCGACAGCATGAAGGTGACCTCGTCGGGTGCGGCCGCACGGAGGTCGTCGGCGACCTTCGGGCCACGTCGTTTGAGCCCCTCAGGGAACTGGAGTCCGACCTTCGTTGCGTCCCGCTCTTCGATGGCCTCGACGATCCGGTCGAGTTCGTAGTCCCACTCCCGGTCGTGTTTTAGGGCCATTCCCGTTTTTGTGAGATCGCCCTCCGTTGACTGACCACTCATATGAAACCGAATTACGGCCCGGAACGGTTAAACCGCGCGTTCCTCCGAGCGGACACACGTGGTGCTGTCTATGCTGTGTCAGACCCAAAGGGTGGTCGTTGTTGGCGGCTCACAGTGGAACGTCACGCTTAATCCCGACCGCTCGAAGCCGGATCCATGTCTCCAGACCCGTCCGTTCCGCTCGTCGACGGGTCGATATCGCTTGCCGACCGGTCGGATCCGCTGCTCGTTGACCCGACTCGCTCCCTGCTGGCCGCCGTGATCGAGAGCTATCGCGGCGCGTACCCGGATCTCGTCGACCCCGACCTGAACGCTCTCCGGGCTGCCGACACCGAGGAGAGTTCCCAAACGCGGTCTCCGGACGTGCCGACGCTCACGGTACTCGCTTCGGAAGCTGTCATCGACGCGGTCACGGACGGGTTTCACGCGACCAGCCGCCTCGCAGCACTGACCGAGTCGGGAACGGTCGAACTACTGACGCTCAGGGAACCGCAGCCAAACGTCGTCCTCGCTGGGGAGACGACAGGCTGCGTGCTCGTGGAGCACCGAGACGAGATGGACGAGTCGGGGGCGGCTGACCGGTCGACACGGCACCCCGTCGGCGACGATCCAAGCCTCCACGAACGGTACGCGGACCTCGTCGCGGCTGCTTCAACCAAGCGGCTTCGGACGCCAAGTCGACATCGGATCTACGGTGCGTTCGTCGACCGTTGCGGTACGGCGGTCGCAGCGGACCTGATCAGGGTCCTCGACGCGGCTCCTGGCCTCTCCGACGACGACATCGTCGATCCGCGGATCCGTGCGTACGCCGTCGGTGCTCGCCACGGTGTCCTCGATCACGATCTACGCCGAGCGTGTGAGGATGCCGGGCTCGGCAGTCCATCGACGTTTACACGGGTGAAACGACGGCTGATCGACGCCGAACTCGTCCAAACAGAGCGGGTGCCCCAGCCGGTCGGTCGACCCCGCGAGCGGATCGTCGCGACAGCAACGCTGGCTCAACCGTCACCCTCGTCGGTTGCGGAACCAATACGGGTTGCGCTCGAAGGTGGGTAGTCGGGGCCGAACGTCGAGTCTCGGGACTCAGTCCTCCCGCGTTTTGATATCCGCCGAGAGCCCCTGTGCCATCTGGATCTCCTTCGAGTTGTTCAGGGTCCACGCGGTGCGGTCGGTGACGGCCTCGATCGCCTCACGAGCCGAGGGATAGCCGTTGCCCGACTTCTTGACGCCACCGAACGGAAGCTGGACTTCCGCGCCGATACACGGCAGGTTCCCGTACGCAAGCCCGAGTTCGGCGCGGTCGCGGTAGTAGTTGATCTGTCGATAGTCCTCGGAGATGATCGCGCCGGCAAGTCCATACTCCGTGTCGTTCTGGATCTCGACCGCGCGTTCGATGTCGCCGTCGTATTCGAGCAGCGCGACGTGGGGACCGAACACCTCCTCGTGGGTACACCGGAGGTCGGCGTCGGGGTCGGCCTCGTAGACGAACGGGCCGA
>CAYRWH010000165.1:0-4659 GCA_964427935.1 uncultured Halobellus sp.
TCGCCGGCGATGTCGTCTACCTTCGTGACGCCTCCGGTGCGGGACGGCGAACCGCAGAACGGCTGGCCGACGTGGAGCCGCGGGCTGTGATCCGCGACGGAAACCTCTCCGACGTGGCGGATCAGGTGTTATTCGATCACTCCGTTCCGGTAGTGCCGATCGACGCGGTCCCGGTCCGCGAGGTAGATGAGCTGGCGGTCGCCGACGAGGCGAAACTGACGGCCGCGGTCGACGATTGGGAGGCCCGCGCCGAGCGTCGACGCCGCGACGAGAAGGCCGAGCGGCTCGACCGCATCATCTCCGAACACCGAGCGGGAACGACGCTTCCAGAGAGCGAGGAGTAGCCGGCGACGCTTCCGATCGGTTCCAGAAGTCATATGCCGAGCCGTCACGCTACCGTAGGCATGGACGCCCACGAGCTGATCACCCGGAACGCGGCCGAGGTGGTCACGGAGGAGGAGATCGAGACGCTGGCCGACGACCCCGACGGGAAACGGGCGTACGTCGGCTACGAGCCCTCCGGCGTGCTCCACATCGGGCACATGCTCACGGCAAACAAGCTGATCGACCTCCAGAAGGCGGGCTTCGAGGTCACCGTCCTCCTCGCGGACGTTCACGCGTACCTCAACGACAAAGGGTCGTTCGCGGACATCCGACACACCGCCGAGCGGATGCGCGACCAGTTCATTGCGTACGGGCTCGACGAATCGAACACACAGTTCGTCCTCGGCTCCGACTTCCAGCTCGATGACGACTACACGCTGGATCTCCACGCCTTAGAGCTGGAGACAACGCTTGCGCGCGCCGAGCGCGCCATGGCCGAAATCACGTCGAGCGATTCCGTGAAAGTGTCACAGGCGGTGTACCCCTTGATGCAGGCGCTCGATATCCCGTACCTCGGTGTCGACCTCGCGGTCGGTGGGATGGAGCAGCGGAAAGTACACATGCTCGCACGCGACGTGCTGCCGAGCATCGACCGTGAGCCGCCGACGAGCCTCCATACCCCGCTCATCGCCGACCTCGGCACGGGCCGCGGAAAGATGTCCTCCAGTGAGGGCGTCACGATATCGATGGAGGATTCCCGTGAGGACATCGAGTCGAAGGTGAACGACGCCTACTGCCCCCCGACAGCGAACCCGGAGCCGACCGACGACGGCGAGTCGCGTGAAAACCCCGTCCTCCAGGTGTTCGAGTACCACGTGTTCCCCCGGTTCGACACTGTCGTCGTCGAGCGACCTGAGGAGTACGGCGGCGATCTCGAATACGAGACGTACGAAATGCTCGAAACGGAGTTGGAGTCGGGAGAGCTCCACCCAGCCGACGCGAAGGGTGCGCTCGCCGAGTACCTCGATCGGCTGATTGCGCCGGGCCGCGAACAGTTGGCGGAGTAGCACAGATCACCGGCCCTCCGCAGTGTGGCCTCCGCGCTCGCATGTCCCATCCAAACAGCTACTGCCGGCCGCGGTCTCGAAGACGGGAAGCCCACAGTCACAGTCGTCGACGACGACACCTGACGGGATCGAGAGCGTGGTCCCACAGTCGGTCTCGTGTTCACAGGCGAGGTAGACGCGACCCGGTGCGAACTCGACGGTTAGGTCGCCGTCGCAGTCAGGACAGTCCCACACGCGATCAAACCGGTCGCTGACGGCGGTCTCCATCGGATCACAGGCGGGATCGAGACAGAGATGGAACGGCTCGCCGCGCTCGACCCGGATCTTCGGGAGGCCGCAGTCGTCACACGTTGCGTCAGTGACGCTCGCGCCGGCAGGCAACCCCCACCGCTCTTCACAGTCGAGACAGACCACGTCGCCACGCGAGCGAACCAGCGGGCCGCCGTCCTCGGGACAGCTTCCGACCGGAACGCCTGCTTCCGTGATCGGGAGGCCGCGGCTGGCGGTCGCCTCCTCGGCGACGACACGGAGCCGTCGGGTGCCGTCGCGCGCGGTGACGGTGAACCCCGCGCCGTCACCCTCGACAACGACCGAGTCAGGGCGGGTGAGCCACGCAACGGGCTGGTAGCCGTCGGCGTCGTGGACGAGCGTGGTGTTGTCGGGCTTGACGAGGACGACGACCCGCCCGCGATGGGTGCGGGTGCGGTCGCCGCGTTCGGTCACTTGGCAGTCGCCTGCGAGCACGCGGACTCGTTCTGGCATGGAGAGCGTGACCGCGGTATCGGTGTTAAGCGGCCGGAACGGGGGTTTATTAGGGATGTATAGCGGCCCTACTCCACTCGCACCGTTCGCGTCGCGCGGATGGGCATCAACGGTAGTTCGGGAAAAACAATCTCGACGACGAACTCCAACTCGTTGGCGTCCGGCGAGCCGAACACACCGACAGGCACCGCCGTCTTTCCGTCGAGGTACGTCGTTGTCTCGGTCATCTCCACTCCGTTAACGGTGACCCTGATCCCGGTTCTGGCCGCGCCTGAAACCGTCGAGACCCCAACCTCACACAGCTCGTTCTCCCCGACTGCGATGGACTCCGGGAACCCGCCCCAGTCGACATCGACCTGCGGACAGTCGCGCGCGGCTTCGACGACCCGTTCGGCGACCGAGTCGCTCAGCCCGGCGCTCGCGAGCGCCTCAGCTCCCGCGTCGACGACGGCCGCCGGGGACGTGATCCCTGCGTCGGCGAGTCGCTCGGCTCGGCCGGAGCCCACCCCGTCGATCGCGGTGAGCGCGACCGCCTCCTTGGCGACCCCGTGTTCGACCCGCGCTTCGACCCGGCAGGCGAGGTTGGCTGCGCGTGCGCCAGCGAACCGGTCGAGAAACTCCGAGAGCGCGGCGAGCAGCCGGAGTGCGTTCTGACGGATCACCCACGCGTCGGAGCGGAGATCCGACGGAATCGAGTCGGCCATCCCCGCGAGCAGGATGGCGAACACCTTCCGGTGGCCGTCTTCGAGGTCGGTGTCGCGCCCGTCGAGGATGCGGTCTATCGCATCTGACTCGGCAGATCGCGCCGAGACGGAGTCGAACTCGCCAGCAGCGGCAACGGTTTCAAGAACGCTGTCGGCAGTAAGTCGCTCCCGACCGGCGAGCGCGTGGAACTCTCGGGCGGTGTCGAGCCGAAGGTAGTACTTCGAGGCGAGCCGACCCAACGCGGTTGGCTCGACCGCGAGGTCGTCGCCCGCGTCGACGAATCCCTCCTCGACCAGCGAGTCGAGGGTGTCGCGGACACGGTCACGAAGCGTAGCAAACGCGTACTCGTCCGGCGTCGACTCGGCACGGACGTAGTAGAACGTCGTCTCTAGCCACTCCATCACGTCTTCCAACCCCCGGATCGTTCCCATCGCGACCTCCGCGTTCAGGTGGGATTCGAGCTCAGCTGCGAGTCGGGACTCGATCTCTTTCCCCTCTCGCAACAACTCGCGGTACTTGTCGGCGTCCGCGCGGTCACAGACGACCCAGCCGTATCCTACGTTGTCGTAGCCGGGTCGTCCCGCCCGCCCGAGCATCTGGAGTACGTCGAGCGGCGAGATGTCGGTCTCCCCCTCCAGCGGGTCGTGGTACTTCGTGTCGCGGATGACGACACAGCGCGCGGGAAGGTTCACGCCCCACGCGAGCGTGGAGGTTGAGAAGAGCAGCTTAATTTTCCCCTGTTTGAACCATTTTTCTACCTTGTCGCGGTCCTGTTTTCCGAGCCCGGCGTGGTGGAACCCGACGCCGTCGGTGACGGACTGTCGAAGCGTGTCGTTAGTCAGCTCTGTTGCTTCGTTGTGGAAGTCGTAGTCGCCTCGCGAGTCGATCGGGATGTCCCGATCGGTGATCTCATCGCGTGCCTTTTTTGCGGCCTGCACCGTGTCCTGCCGAGAGGAGACGAACACGAGTGCCTGTCCGTCCTCGCGGACGTGCGGCTCCGCGAGGTCGAGCGCGCGGTAGAGTCGACGGTACTTGTCGGCGAAGGCGTTCGAGCCGTGTGAGTACGTCTTTACACCGGTTTCCAAGTCGACGGGACGGTACTCGTCGCCGAACTCGTATGTCGTCTCGGCAGGGGCGTCGAGCCACTCCGCCACGTCGGAAACGTTCGGCATTGTCGCTGAGAGCGCGACGACACGCGGGTCTTGGAGCCGACGGAGCCGCGAAACGGTGACCTCCAGCACCGCACCGCGCTTTTCGCTGTCGAGCAGATGAACCTCGTCGATGACGACGCAGTCGACATCGGTGATGAAGGAGTAGCGTGCCGAGTCGTGTTTTCGTGTCGCGCTATCGGCCTTCTCGGGGGTCGTCACGAGCACGTCTGCGCGCTCCGCACGACGGGGGTTGAGGTCGCGTTCGCCGGAGACGACGTAGACGGAGTAGCCCAGTTCTTCGAACCGCTCCCACTCGCTTTCTTTCTCGTTGGTGAGCGCGCGAAGCGGCGCAACGAAGAGGGCGGTACCGCCCTCGGAGAGCGTCTTACAGATCGCCAATTCGGCGAGTGCGGTTTTCCCCGATGCGGTCGGCGCGGACGCGACGACGTTGTGGTCGGTCTCTAAGATTCCCGGAAGCGCCTCGCGTTGCATCCGGTTGAACTCCTCGAAGCCGAAGGCGTCGGCGAACTCCGGGACCGCGTCCGCGACCTTCACGGCACACCACTCCCGTCGACGAGTCGCCGGTGACCGCGACTGGTTCGCATTGGATCGAGACGGGGGCTTCGAGGGCAAAGGCGTTTCTCATGCGG
>CAYRWH010000166.1:0-4650 GCA_964427935.1 uncultured Halobellus sp.
GGGCAGCTGTTGGCGCTGTTCCTCGGGTCGTCGCTCCTCGTGGAGGTCGTGTTCGGGATTCCCGGCCTCGGGCGGCTGACGTTCGACGCATTGGTTGCACAGGACACGAACCTCGTGTTGGGGGCGACGCTGGTGTTCACGTTTATCGCCGTCGTCGGGAACCTCGTCGAGGACCTCGTATTCACAATACTCGACCCACGGATCAGCTACGATGACAGATAATCGGAGGCAATAGACATGGCAACGAAGAAACCGGAACGATTCGATCAGGTCTACTGGGACGAGCTATCACGATCCGGATGGCTCGACCTGTCGGTCAACTCGATCGGGATGATGATAACGTCGATCCCGCTCGCCCTGTGGGGGCTCTACGACTGGCGGTTCATCGGCGATAGAACGGATACCTTCGAGTTCATCGGCTTGAGCCGGAACCTCGAGTCGTTGGACTACTTTTTCATCTTCACGCTACTGCTGTTCTTCTTCTATTTGATCCTGCCGCTCTACCAGAATCCGCGGATGACGAAATACTACTGGAAGGAGTTCAAACGGAACCGGCCTGCAGTTGTCAGTCTTGGCTGGCTCCTGATCGTGTTCGCGGGCGGGCTGCTCGGTCCGCTCGTAATAAGCGCTCCCGAACAGGATATCCTGATCGGTCATCAACCACCGGTGTTCCTCTCGGTTGACGCGGCGAACGTTGCCACCTGTGTCGGTGACATCGTCGGCGGACAGTGTCAGGGAACGTGGGAGTACCCGCTCGGAACAACCCGTGGTGGGAAGAGCGTCTTCACGAGCATCATTTACGGGATGACGATCAGCATGCAGATCGCGTTTATTACGACGACGATCGTTGCGGCCATCGGGATCTCCTTCGGAACGGTGAGCGCGTACGCCGGCGGGTGGGTCGACGAAATCCTCATGCGGTTCGTCGACATCGTCCTCTCGTTCCCGACGCTCCTGATGTTCCTCCTCATCCTGTACATCTACGGCGCAGGGCTTGGGATGTTCATTCTCGTGTTCTCACTGTTCGCGTGGGGCGGAACCGCGAGATACGTACGCAGCAAATCGCTGTCCGTCTCTGAGGAAGAGTACATCAAGGCAAGTCGGATAAGCGGTGCGAGCACATATCGGGTCGTACGCAAACACGTCGTTCCGAACACGGCAAGCAGTATCATCACGCAGTTGACTCTGCTGATTCCCGGGTTCCTGCTGGCGGAAGCCCAACTCGCGTTCCTCGGGCTGGGAGACTCCAACATCCCCTCGTGGGGGCAGTTGATATCCGCGGGACGCAGCGACTTGGCGTTCGCTCCGTGGATCGTGTTGGCACCGGGTATCGTCCTGTTCTTGACCATCTTGGCGTTCAATTTCCTCGGGGACGCCCTGTTGGACGCGCTGAATCCCGAGGCGGAGGCTGAGAGCGAATAATGTCCACCGCAGAACCACTACTCGAGGTAGAAAACCTCACGACGACGTTCAGCACAGACGACGGAGAACTCACAGCGGTCGACGGGATCGACTTCAGCGTCGATAGCGGTGAGACCGTCTGTATTGTCGGCGAGTCCGGGTCCGGAAAAACGGTCGCGACAGAGTCGATCACCCGAATCGTGAAGTCGCCTCCGGGCCACGTCGAAGGATCGGTCCGGTTCAAGGGGCAGAACTTACTGGAGATGAGCGAACCAGAGCTCCGGAACGTCCGGGGCTACGAGATCGCGCATATTTTCCAGAACCCACAGGAGGCGATGAACCACTGTTACACTGTTGGGTGGCAGATCATGGAGGCGCTTCAGATCCACCGTGATGTCTCCGACGAGGAGGCGAGAGCGAAAGCCGTCGATCTGCTCGATAAGGTAGGGATTGCGAACGCAAGTTCGCGGTTCGACGATCATCCGCACGAGTTCTCCGGCGGACAGAAACAGCGTGTGATGATTGCGATGGCGCTCGTTGGCGACCCTGACCTGTTGATTGCCGACGAGCCAACGACTGCGCTCGACGTCACGGTACAGGCCCAGATACTCCGTCTGCTCGACGATCTACAGGAGGAGTTCGACATGGGGATCTTGTTCGTTACACACGATCTCGGCGTCGTCGCAGAGATAGCAGACCGCATAATCGTGATGTACGCGGGTAAGGTGATGGAGCGCGGTGACGTGTTGGACATTTTCGACCGCCCGGCACACCCGTACACACAACAGCTGTTGAACTGTCTCCCAGATATTGGCGGCAACACGGGCGGGATACCGGGGAAACTCCCGGATCCACACGATCCTCCGGACGGGTGTCGGTTCGCAGCGAGATGTGAACACGCGGTCGATGCGTGTCAGACCGGGAACCAGCCCGAGGAGATTGAGGTGAACCCCGGGCAGCGAGCATCTTGTGTGTACTACCGACCGGGCCACGACGAGTCAGTGATTCGCGACAGTCTTCAAGAGATGAGGTCGGATACGACGGGGGTTGGTTCGGCCGATGACTGAGGAACCGTTGTTGTCCGTTCGTGATTTGAAAAAACACTATCCGATCAAGAAAGGGCTGTTCAACCGGAAGGTGGGTGCGGCGAAGGCCGTCGATGGGATCAGCTTCGACATCGGGCGCGGCGAGACACTTGGACTCGTCGGTGAGTCCGGGTGTGGGAAGTCGACAGCCGCGACCTCGATCATTCGGTTGGAGGAACCGACCTCCGGTGAAGTGATCTACAACGGTCGTAGCCGATCTGCGGGACGTACGGGTGCCGACGGGGTCCACTCGAACGACGTTACGAAGTTCAACGACAAGGAGCTAAAGGCGTTCCGTCGGGACGCACAGATGATTTTCCAAGACCCCTCTTCGAGCTTCGACCCACGGGTAAAGATCGGTAGTTCGGTCGCGGAGATGCTACAGGTACATGGCATGTCGGACCGGCACCGCCGGCGCGCAATTGTGGAGAACCTACTCGAACGAGTGGGTCTCTCAGCGTCGGATTACGACCGGTATCCCCACGAGTTCTCCGGTGGACAAAAACAACGGATCGCGCTGGCCCGCGCGCTCGTGTTGAATCCGGATCTCATCGTCGCGGACGAGCCCGTCTCAGCACTCGATGTCTCGATCCAGGCGGAGATCCTCACGCTCATCAACGACTTACAGGAGGAGTTCGACCTCTCGTTGCTGTTCATCAGCCACGATATGTCGGTGATCAAAAAAGTCTGTGACCGGGTCGCCGTCATGTATCTTGGCGAAATCGTCGAGATTGGGCCGACAGAACAGGTGTTTGCCGATCCACAGCATCCCTATACCGAGGCGCTGCTTTCCGCGATACCGACTCCGGACCCACGTTCGACGGCCAAGGGGATCGAGTTGAAGGGAAGCGTCCCGAGTCCGACGAACCCACCGAGCGGCTGTCGGTTCCACACCCGCTGCCATCGAGTCATCCAACCCGACGGGCTCGATATTGATCAGTCGAACTGGCGGGGGTTGCTCAACTTACGTGACCGACTCGTCGCCGGAGAGATCGATATAGAATCGATGCGTGAGAACCTCGGGATTGCCGAAGGCGAGGACCAGACCGATATCAAAACACAGCTCCGTACGGAGTTCGACCTAGAGAACCAGCTGGCGGATGCGGCCGCGGAGTCGACTCTCGAGGAAGCACTCACCCGCGCGGTCGACGATGACATCGAGGGAGCGGGTGAGATGCTTGCGGCCGAATTCACTACTCCCTGTGAGGAGACGGTGCCTGAACGAACCCGGCACGCCGATGACCACGAGTCAGCGTGTCTGCTACACGGACGCGAGGACGTGGTCGCCCCAGCCGCCGCCGACGACTAATCCTCCGTTATTATTTTCGAGCGGTGTGAGCGGACTCACAGTGTCGCAAGTGTGACGTGCCGAGGTTCCGGTACATACTGATCTGCGTCGCGTACGACACCAACGTCTCCGTTTCCGTGTTTAGAGGAACGATCGAGAACGATGGTCGCATCACGAGAAAGCGGAGCAACGACACCGGCCGTAACCGCGTTCGGCACCGCGAACGACTCGCGAAGGACGACTCGGGTTCCCTCGTCAATCTCGTAGTCGTCAGCGACCCTCGTTGCGAGCGCAAGGAGCGCTCGATGTGAGACGACTCTGTTTTCTCCCCGGATGACGGTGTCGTCGGGATCAACGTCGCTCGGCGGCGTAGCAGGGTTTTCGCTCCAGAGCTCACTTTCCCAGTGGGTCGTTCCCGGACGATCCGGTGGATCCCCGAAAACCGTCAGGTTTGTTCCGGGGTCGGGGATAAGCTCCGCTTCGGCCTCGTTTGGAGCGAGCACGACGCGATCACCGGCCTCTATCCCCGCAGAGGTGTCGAACCGAACGGCTGCGCCGAGTCGCGCCGCACCGAGAAACGCGATTGTCGTGTGAAACCCAGGATGTGGATCGACCGCAACAGTTGACCCCTCACGCGCACCCAAATATCGGAGAACATTCGCAGCCTTGTACGCGTTGGTGATCAGGTCGTGATACGTCCGCTCGCTGCCGTCGGACGTGACGAGGGCGACGGCCCGAGTCCGACGCTCGCGCCCGATCAGATCGCCGACGACAGTCATCTCAGGGTGCGCCGGCGATAACCATTCGAGAGTCGTCGGCGTCGAACGTGAGCCTCCGGGTCGACTCCGGGTCCACCCGCACGGCGCTGCCAGCGTC
>CAYRWH010000167.1:0-4557 GCA_964427935.1 uncultured Halobellus sp.
ACGAGGCGTCGTACATCACGGGCGCGAACGTTCCCGTCGACGGCGGCTGGACCGCGCAATGACGTCCTCTCCGGCGTAAATGCCGGGCTTCCCCGCGTTGGGGGTATATCGCTTACCGACCCACGGAGGCAACTTGCGGTTCGTATGCCCCTCGTTGGGACGGCGAGAGCGTGGAGGCTCCGAACAGTTATCGTCGTCCCACTTAAGACATACAGGTCGTGTCATCGACCGTGTTACACCGCACCCCACTGACGTACCATATTCCTCAGCAGTTCACGCCAGTCGTTTCACTCGGTCACGGTGATAGCGGCCGTCGAAGCCGTATCACGTTTCCCCGCCGCATCGAACACGATGACGGTGGGTTTCGACACGCCGACTGCAGGTTGGTACCGTATCTCCGGCTCGTCGGTCACCCGGTCGGTCGTCCCGTCGCCAGTGAGATCCCATCGATACTCCGCTGGTCCGGCCGGAACGTCGCTTTCACTTGCATCGAGCGTTGTCGGCGTCCCGTTCATCATCCAGGTTCTGCTTGTCGAAACCGCCGCTGTTGGGGGAGCGGTCTCAAGCGTGAATTCCTCGGTGACGTTGCCTCCAGGGAGCGCCACCATTCGGGAGACCGTCTCGTCGACGAACGCGTGCTCATCAGGGGCTGTAACCGTAATCTCAACGATGTCGTCGGTGGCCAATCCGACGGTTGCGTTCCCGCCTCCGCCGACCGTGGTGTTTCCGCTCCCGCCAACGAGGTCTTCAACGGGCCTCTCACGGTTATTGATCGCCCCGATCACGATGTCATCGGTTGCGCCCAGATCGACGGTCCCGTTCGCGTCAGTTTCCAACTCGACCCCTGTTGACACGTTGCCTACTCGATGAGCAACCGACACCGTCGCGTTCGCTGCTGGCACCCCCCGCTCGTCACGTACGACGACATTGAGCCGCGTCGGGTCGGGCAGCGTCCGGCTGATGGAGACGTCGCTGGTCGTGTCTATCCGTCCCAGAGTGTGGAAATCGGGGCGGCTCCGATCGTCCGAGCGATCGCCCGTCCACAGGTCACCACGGCGATAGTGGACGTCATACTTCGTCTCTTTTGGGACCTCGAGCTTGATGTATCCCTCGCCATCAGTCTCGCCAACAATCGGTGACTCCCCGTCGACTGGGGTCGCGACCACGGTGTCGTTGGCGGCTGGTTCGCCGGCTGCCGTTTCGAGCTGTCCATGGATCAACCGCGTCGACGTGTTCGGTGCCGAGTCGACATGGAAGGCGTCAGCGGTCGCCGCTCGGATGAGACTTCCCTCGTCGGTCCTAATTTCGATGGCGAGACTGATCGTCTCCGCGTCCGCGGACGCGTTAACGACGGTTCGGAGGCCGTCATGGCCGAATCTTGTCGGACGACCGTTCCAGGCGGTAGCGTTTTGCCACGGCGGCGCAGTGACGTCGTCAACTGCATGCCAAACCGTCGCGCTCGCGATCGAGTTCCGTGTCTCCGTCTCGAACCGGATCGGAACCGACCCTGGCCCGGCTGCACTCGTCGGCGTTATATTCGATACACGCACATCACGCAGCATCGGAATCGACTCCTCCGGATCGATATCGTCAGCGCGGAGTATCACCTCCCCCCGCGTCCACGTTGAGAGGCGACCGTCGGCGTTCGAGCCGTTGATCCGCACTGTGAGCTCGCGCCCCGCTGCCACCCCGCCGTCGGCCGAGCGGTTACCGGCCAGTGGTAGGTCGTCGATGCGCACGACTGGATCGGTCCCCGACCGGCTCTCGATCACCTCCCCGTCGACGGCGACTGTCACCGCGTGCTCCCCGGCGGTGTGCAGTTCGGTGCCGGCACCGTCGGCGAGCGGTTGAGCGGTGATCGTTGCTGCCTCCTCGTCGACCGAGATATCCGCCCTCGCGATGAACGGATGGGATAATGCGCTCTGCTGGTTCGGGGCAGCCAGTTGCGCCCGCCAGCCGTCAGCCCGGAGGTGGCGCTCGTGGTCGATTTCCGGCGTCCGATGAACCGTCTGAACCGATCGGTTGCCGATATCGAACCATGACAGCTGCCGGTCGTGGTCGGTCCCGCGTACTGTCGCGCGCTCCTGTACCTCCGGCGTTCGGTCAATGGTCGTCCGCGAAAACCGGTACTCCGTCGTCTCAAGATCCCGCGGACGGACCTCTCGGGGGGACGTCCACTGCGTGTTCCGATGGTGACTACTCAGATGAAACACGTCACTCGAGTCCAGGGTACCACCCTCAGCCGGCGTCGTCAGCAGATACGCGGTCGTTACCGACGTGTTTCGGTCGGGCGATGCGCGGATCGTCCGGGTATCGGCGTCTCGAACGAGCCTGGAGAGCCGCTGTGTGCTGTCACCTTTACGCGTGACCATCGACGCTGACACCGATCGGTTTTCCAGCGGCCCGTACGCCTCAACGAGCGCATCGGCATCGACGCCGATCGGAGTCGTCTCCGCCTCGTCGAGCACGACGTGCGTGTCGCCATCAACACGGAGCCGTTCCGAAAGCAGAATCAACGACCCGGTTGGCTCATCAATTCCAGCAGACCAGAGCACGTACGTCCCGCCACCGGCAACGAAGCTGGCAGTTCCGTCCTCGAAATCCAACAACTCGGTGTGTGTGTCGTCCTCGGTAAACACGAGGAGCTCGTTTCCGTCTACCCGGTCCCCCGGCGACAGCGATCGTTTCTCAACGGTCACTTTGCCACCCCGAACGAATCCAACGGCGATCGATCGCGACTCGCTATCGATCGTATATCCGATCGTCCCGGCGTATGCGCCAGACGGAATCCCGCCGTCCACGCGGATCTCAATGGTGGCCTCCTCGCCCGGGTCGAGTGTGATCCGGCTCCGGTTGACGGTGAGTGCGTCATCGACGCTGGTCCCCGTATCGAGGTTATCGAGGTCAGTATCGAGTCTGAGGGCTTGATGCTCCCGCCCGTGGTTTTCCAGCGTTACGGTTTGCGTCACGGGCCTGTCGTCGCTGATAACTCCGAGATCCACCACGCCGTCAGTGACTATATCGGGGTTGCGTGCGCGATCCGGATCAACGACGCCGGAGGCTGCTCCGTACCCGCTCGCCTCGGTGAGTGGACGGGCCGTGCTTTTCAACCGGCGCTCGACCGCCGTTGGGGAGAGGCCGGGCTCCGACGCCAGCAGCCGCGCCCCGGCTCCCGCGACGACGGCTGCCGACACGCTCGTTCCCGTCCGTGTCACGTTCCGCGTTGTCTCGTCCCCGCTGCCGTATCCGGCTCTCGGCCCTGTGATTCCGGCCCCTGGAGCGAGGAGATCGGGCTTGAACCGGCCATCGAGCGTTGGACCGGTGGAGCCGCGGTTGAGCGCGCGATCCGTCCCGTCGGTCGCCCCGACGGTGAGTGCCGCCTCGCTCGTCCCGGGCGTCGTTATCCGACGTGGTCCATGCCGGTTCCCGGCCGATGCGACGACGAGCACGCCCCGTTCTCGCGCCCACTCGACCGTCGACTCGATGATCTCAGGAGCCGATCCGACACTGTCGAGACTTAACAACACGACGTCTGCATCGGCTTCCGTGACGGCATATTCGACGCCGTCCCTCACACGTTTTTCACCCACGTTCCGGTCGCCGCTGTGCTTGAGGATCCGGATGTCGACGAGCTTAACGTCCGGTGCGGCTTCGGCGTGCTCCCCGGCTGCGCCCGCACCGGCGACGATGCCGGCCATATAGGTTCCATGACCGTCCACGTCGGTCCCGGTCGCCGGATGAATAGGCTCCGACTTGGTGAGATCAATCCGGTCCGTAACGCGACCCTGAAGATCTGGATGGGTATCGTTGATCCCAGTGTCGACCACAGCCACCGTGACGCTTGCCTCGCCAGCGCCTCTATACTCACCTCCCGCATCGTCTCCCGTTTCAACTGCGAGGTCGACTGCTCCGGTTCCATCCCTCTCATCGGCGATCGTCGCTACAGCCGGTGCGGTAACGGACGGCGTTCCCGTTGCCACGATCGTGACCCCAACGCCGAGAGCCACGGCGAGGAGTAGGATTCCAGCGACCACGATCGGTCGACAGGTTCGATCTTTCACGCCCGGCTCCGGACTCATCCGCGACAACTACACTCTGGACGTGTATAACTATTGAGATACGCCCTGTCCGGTGGCCGGCGTAAGACAGCGTCGGTGTAGGGCCGATTGTTCGTAGATCACGCCGTCAGAAGCGCGTACGCGGAGTCAGAAGGTGTAATAGCTATCACTCACGATGGTTGTCTGATTCAGCGAGCTATGTGAACTCTTTTATGAAACGCTCTGGGTGTTAACCGGGAGCATCAAAACCATCCGGGTGGATTGACTACCGAGACGTTCTACGAGACAAGAAGAGGGCTTTCTCAGCGGGAGACTAGCGGCTTGGCGTGGGGGACGATTCGGGCCGATCGACCGTTCAACAGGGGAATATCTATGATTTTGCGGCTGGCAAGTATAGATCGAGTCTATGGTGGACGCACCGGAATCGGTCATCGAAGAGTACGAGATTGACATCCTCCTCCGCGTAAACGCGGAGGAATCCTGAGCGTTGGAGATTTCA
>CAYRWH010000168.1:0-4535 GCA_964427935.1 uncultured Halobellus sp.
CGTTGAACCGAATGGAGACGCTTATTGATGATCTGCTCGTGTTGGCGAGAGACGGTGACACAATCGGTGACACCGAACCGGTTTCGGTGACGGCAACCGCCGAACGGGCGTGGAGTCTGGTTCGAGCTCCAAACGCGACGTTGACGATAGCCGAGGATATCGGAGAGGTAACTGCGGACCCGAACCGACTTCAACAGCTGTTCGAGAATCTCTTTCGTAACGCGGTCGACCACGGTGGGGCCGGAGTTACCGTCGAGGTCGGTCCCCGAAGTGATAGCTCCGGTGGGAAGGGGATGTACGTCGCTGACGACGGACCCGGATTCCCATCGGATGCGAAGGACTCGCTGTTCGACTCCGGATTCTCGACGGCTGACAGCTCTGGAATTGGACTGGCCATTGTCCAACGGATTTCCGACGCACACGGTTGGCAGATCGATGTCCGTAACGACGACGGGGCAGTGTTCGACTTCAGCTTTGAGCCGAAGGCCGAAGCTACAGTCAGTTGATCGGCCGGATCAGTTGTCGAACCGGTCGGCCGTTCGCCTGTGACGGTCACGGAACATTCCCTCGAACCCGACCTTCGCAAAGGGTCCGGCGGCGTCCCCGAGCGGTCCAAGTGGTAGTCGATACTCCACGGTGTCGACAAGGTGCGTCTCGTCGCCGTCGGCGTAGAACGCATGGGTATGCTTCCAGCGCCGAAACGGGCCGTCGAGCATATCGTCGACGAAATACGCGCTTCCTTCGACCGGGGCGTCACCGTCCGGGTGGCGGTCAACGATCCGGGAGACCCATCGTTGGCGCGGAACGACACCGAACGGCGCGACGGACATATGGATCCGGGACCCCGCAGACAGCACCGTCGGGTTGGGTTCGCCGTCGGGGCCTTCAACGCTCGCGATTCGCATGTTCATCCACTCAGGCGTCAGCTCACGAAGGCCGTCGACGGTGGAGTGGAACGCCCACACGTCGTCGATCGGCGCGGATATCCGGGTCGTCCGTCGATACGTCGGCATACCCGAGATACGGTCTGCGTGCTCAAAAGGCCTCTCAGTGTGGAGTGTGGGTATCGAAACGGGAATACGGTAGCGGAGCTCCATAGTAAATAATGGAACGAGGAGCGATCGACGTGTCGGAGCTTGCGGGCCCATTCGACCTCCAGGCAACCGTCGAGAGCGGTCAAAGCTATTTGTGGAACCGTATGGACGGCGGGACGTACGAAGAGCTCCACGCTCACGGTGGTGACGCGTGGTATGAGACGGTCGTCGACCCGATTCCTGGTCTCACCGAGAAGCGTGTACCGGTACGGGTTCGCCACCGGGGTGGCGTTCACGATGGGACGCTCGAATGGGAGTCGTCAACTGACGCGGTTCCGCTACTCACGCACCTGTTCCGTCTCGACGATGACCTCAACGCAATTCTTGAGTCGACACCGGATCTCCCGCTGTTGGAACGCGCGTACGATCGGTACGAAGGGATGCGGCTGACACGTGACCCAGCGTTTCCGTGTCTGATATCGTTTATCTGTTCGGCACAGATGCGGGTGGCCCGGATCCACGGCATGCAGCGACGACTTCGAGAGACGTACGGCGACCCCGTCGAACTCGATGGGCGCATATATCACGCCTTTCCGACCCCGGAGCAGTTGGCCGCACGAACCGAAGCGGATCTCCGAGACCTCTCTCTCGGTTACCGTGCGCCGTACGTCCAACGGACGGCCGAGATGGTCGCCGACGGGGTCGCAGATCCACGGGATGCCACGGAGCTCCCGTACGAGGACGCCCGGGAGTCACTGACGCAGTTCGTCGGGGTCGGTGACAAGGTCGCGGACTGTGTCGCGCTGTTCTCGCTCGGATTTCTAGAGGCGGTCCCGCTCGACACCTGGATCCAAACGACTATTGAAGAGTACTATCCTGAGTGTAGTCGCGGATCGTACGCGGAAACGTCCCGAGCGATTCGCGAGCGGTTCGGGGGCCAATTCGCCGGATACGCACAGACGTACGTGTTCTATCACCTCCGCGCCGGCGGCGAGTGACCGTTCGTTTCGGATACTCTACGTGTCCGGAACAGTAATACTCGTTCGTACGGTACATGCTACCGTGATGGACTGCCGAGTCGTCGTCGAGGCCGGGGTTCCGGTGTACGATGTGGACTCCCCTGACGAAGCGGTACGGATCGCCGTCTCGAAGACCGGTAAGATGTTGAATCCGGATCTCAACTACGTGGAGATCGACGCGGGAGAACGAACGTCCCGGACAGGAGAGGAGCTTCCGCCAGCGTTTATTGCGGCCGACGAGGCACTGGTCGCGCTCGAACTCCGGATGGACGTGTTCAACGTGGATCGAGCCGAACACGCCGGTCGGATCGCTCGCAAGGAGATCGGTCAACGCCTCCGAAACGTCCCGCTGGAGGTTCTCGACGTCGTCGATATCACGGAAGAAGAGATCGAAGGGAAGTCGTCGACCGACGGCAACGACACCACAGAAGTGGATACGCGTCGCGGTGACGAGTCCTGAGAGCTTCGGAACGCGGCCGACGAGTTGATCCGAGTGCCGATCCGGCGGCACCGATTCGACCACGGAGTGATGTCACTCGGTGGGTATCAATTCACAGCGGAGCACGTCGAGAGAGTCAGTCAGCCGTCGGGGCCAGCGGCTCGGACTCCGTCTCGTCCATCGGCTCTGTGATTCCCTCAGTCAGCTTAAAAACGGCTGCTTTATGATCGGTCTTCGACTTGTGGATCGATGTGGGTTTGACGCCGAGTTCCTCGTACGCCTCAAGATCGAGGTCATCGTCCCAGAACTCGCACTGTTTTCGTACTTCGGCAAGAAGTCCGTGAAGGTGGATGAGCTCCTGTTTCTTCATGAGTAACGGTCCTTTGCTACCGGAGGCTTATATTACTATCTTGAGTCGCGTTACCACACGCCTCTCGTATATAGGGCTCCGGAGCTCCTACGAGCCCGATCAGTCTGAGGCTATTGGAACTGCTCGACCGCCTCAAGATCACGTTCAGTCCGCATGAATTCGGTGAGTCGCCGCGTCGCATGGCAGCCCGAACAGCTGTAATTGGTTCGGAGACCCGGCAGCTCCGCGGGGTTGTCCTGCCATTCTTTGTCGCATTCGGGACAGACCAGCCTGACGAACGCTTCAACCATACGGCCTCGTTCGCTCCAATGGGACAAAAACGTGGGTGCTCAGAAGGGGGCCGAGAGCCTGAACCAAAATGTGACGAGAGATTCCGTCGTATCGTCGTGTATCAGGCCGTTAGGTGTTCACTCGCTTCCAGAAGCTCCTTGTATCGGTTCCGGATGGTAACCTCAGAGATGTCGGCGACCGCCGAAACCTGGCTCTGCGTGACTTTCTGGTTCGACAGTAGCGCGGCCGCGTACACCGCCGAGGCCGCGAGACCGACGGGAGACTTTCCGCTCGTGATCCCGGCGTCTTTCGCGCCACCGAGGAGGTCTCGTGCGAGCCGCTCAACCTCGTCGGAGAGCTCCAACCGGGAGACGAACCGTGGGACGTAGCTCTCAGGGTCGGCCGGCTGTACCTCTAATCCGAGCTCTCGGATAATGTATCGGTACGTCCGCGTGAGTTCCATCTTGTCGACCCGGGACACGGCCGTGAACTCGTCGAGGCTTCGCGGGTTCCCGACTTGTCTGGCAGCCGCGTACAGCGCCGCGGTCGCGACGCCTTCGATAGAGCGGCCGGGCAGGAGGTCCTCGCTCAGTGCCCGGCGGTAGATGACTGAGGCGGTCTCGCGAACGGTCTCGGGGAGTCCAAGCGCGCTGGCCATACGGTCGATCTCGCCGAGCGCCTGTTTGAGGTTTCGCTCTTTTGAGTTCTGGGTGCGGAATCGCTCGTTCCACGTGCGGAGCCGTTTCATCTGTCGGCGTTGGCGGCTCGATAGCGACTTTCCGTAGCCGTCCTTGTCTTGCCAGCCGATGTTCGTCGAGAGCCCCTTGTCGTGCATCATATTGGTTGTCGGGGCGCCGACACGCGACTTGCTGTCGCGCTCCGCGGAGTCGAACGCACGCCACTCCGGACCACGGTCAACCGAATCTTCCTCGACGACGAGCCCACAGTCTTCACACACGGTCTCGCCGTGTTCGGTGTCGGTCACAAGGCGGCCAGTACACTCCGGACAGCTCGTGGTCCGCTCGGTTTCCTCCGCCCCAGTCTCTGTCTCTCGTGAGGAGGGTGTCCGCTCGATCTCTGTCTCGCGCTCGTAGTTTCGGATGTGTGTCTCTGTCATGGGTGCTCTCCGATCGAACTCCCGACAATAATACTGGGCCGGGCATGCCCGATTCGTTAACAAATAGTAAGTGATACAAGTATATAAATATGTCGCTATAGAGAACGTGTATGAAACGTAAATACGCCATACAACGGCCTTTACACCGTTTTCCAACCTGTCGGATCGAACGCTACTGACAGTCCAAAAGTGAGTCGGCTACATCACAGTATATAAAGGCTTGGTAGCAGATCACGGCGGTGTTCAGATAAGGATTGAAAAGTGAGGCGGTGCGTTTTCAAAGTGT
>CAYRWH010000169.1:0-3772 GCA_964427935.1 uncultured Halobellus sp.
TATTTTATCGCGCTACCAACGACACTCCATGAGTGACTATGACGCACCGCCGGCCAATCCGGACTCAACGCCGGCCGACCCCGAGGAACTCGACTTCACCGACGACGAGAACGTCGTCGAGATCGGGGAGGGACGGTACGTCGTCGGCACGAGCGGCCGGCCGAACGTCCGACCCGGCCGCGCCCCGCAAGACGCTGGGCGAAGCGATCCCGACGCGGGGTTCCACTCACCCGACGACCCGCGGCCGGCGGCCGAGCGCGAGCCGATGGCCGCCGACCGTCGCGGTGGTGCGGGCGGCGGCACAGGAGCCGGCGGGGCTGCCGCGGGTGGTGCGGGTGCCGCCAGCGGGGGAGCCCCGGGCGAAGCCGGCAGCGGCGTGGACCGGCAGGCGGTGAGCCGGTGGCTGGCCACCTCATTCGAGAACGACGGCTTCGACTACGGCTTCGACGTGACGCTCCACGCGAGCGGCAAAACGGCCCGAAACCGAATGGTGTCCAACGACGTTGTGGCCACGTTCGACACTCTGCTCTCGTGGTTCGTCTCGAACGCCGGGCCGGAGTCGCCCCCGCCGGAGGCGCTCGGACTCCTGCTCGTCGCTGCTGACACCCCAGTCGACGTGCCACCCGTCGCGATCAAGCGGTTTGCGGCGAGTCAGGGGCTCTCGGCGAGCGACTCCATCGGCGACCTGATCCGCGCCGCCGAGGAGTCCGGTGGACTCCGGATCGACTGAGACCGACCGCCTCTTCGTGGTTTTATAAGCGTCGTACGGCCCCTCTTCGTGGCTTTATAAAAGCAACAGCAGTAACGCACCGATAGCGACGAACACGGCGTACAGCCCTGCCATGGCTTCGCGTTTAAATGTCCCGCCGACCGGCCGCCCGAGGAGCCGACGGGTCGGGGGAAGAATCGCAACTCCGCCGAGAAGCAGGAACCACGCACCTGGACTGGTGATTCGTGTGAGCGCGACGACGATGGTGGCGTAGCCGACGACGTACGAGCCCCTCCGCCAGAGCGCCTCACGGTCGGAAAGCTCCTCACGAACCGTCCCAGCGAGGTCGTCCGTGCCCGCGTTGGTATCGCCTCCGGCGAACTCATCGCCACCGGACTCGGCGGCGACTTGTTTTGCCTGTCGTTGAACGAGCTTGTCGAGCTCCTCGGCCGCTTCCTCGGTCTGTGGTGCGCCGCACTGCTCGCAAAAGCGGGCCGACTCGTCGATCGACGACTCACACCGGGGACAGGTCTTCATCCTCATCGGAACGGCATCGCCGTCGGGCTTAACTCTTCGGACCGCGACTTGCGACCACAGACACTCGACCCGTGGATATCGACGAGCTTAGGGGTTCATTCGACCCGTCTAGCCGTTTTTTAAACTGATAATTGGGGGCGCACGTTTTAGTTCTGACCCCGTAGAGTTGGGACTGAACACACGCGATTCGACTTGGTGACGGTCCCCTGTCGAGCGGATCGCGGACCCGACTCGCACACGATGGCACGCACACGACGATTTCACCCTACTCGCACCCTCCGACGGCTCCGTAGCGCGCTCCGTGACGCCGATCCGACCGCCCTCGGCGTCCGCACCGTCGGCCTCGTTGCGCTCCTCTGTCTTCTCGTGCTCGCGGCTCCGGTGATGGCGGGCACGACCGCGGGCGGGTCGGGCACTGCTGACGATGTCGTCGCGTCCGGCGGCACATCGGCGGGCCCGGCGCTCGCGAGCCTCGAAGCGCCCGCGGATGAAGCGGCTCCGCTTCGAGACACGGCAGACCCGCGGACCGGCTCGTTCGGGCAATCGACGTACACGACCACTGCGGGTGATCTCGTCGAAATCGACGTCTCGGTCGACAACGGGCCGGCATACGTCGTGGTCGGCGGAGACACACTCAGCGACGGTACCTCGACCGGGTTCCTCGATATTCTGCGGGTCGACGGCGACCGAACGATCACGGTCAACACGCGGCTGCTCGGCACGAACGCGTCCACCGACGAAGTGTACGCGACCGATGACGGGGCCGTAGATAGCTACGCACACGGCGACGAGTGGGGCCCCGCGACGCATATAAACGAGACCGCGTTCAGTGAACTCACCCTCAAGAACGAGGAGGGCGACGAGATGGATAACCTCGAATCGCTCCGATCGAACGCCAGCGTCGGCTACAATCCGGCACCGCTCGCTCCACAGCGCTATCGCCTCCTGCTCGGATACGGCGACACCCTCTCTGTCGCCGACGACACGGTCAGCTTGGAACACCGGTTGGATCGGTCAGATCTCCGTTTGACGCAGCCACAGTTCCGTGAACGCGTGGACGTGTACACCTCGCTGAGCGATGATGTCGCCGATGCGGAGTCGGTCGACGACATTCTTGGACCTGCGCGCGAACGCGACGAAATAACGAGCGGTGACCACGTGATCCTCGGCCTTGAGGCGACCGGGATCTGGGGCGCGCTCGCGGCCCGGTCGAACGACGGATCGCTCGAATCGAGCGGGAGCCTCGATGCCGACGTCCTCCACGACCTGGTGACGGGTGAGGACGGATCGATTCGCGGAGAGGGGGTCACCTTGACAGTCCGGCAGACGAACGAGGGGATGAACGAGCGATCGACCGACCTCGACCTCGCCGAGGCGGATCCCAACGATGTCACGCTGTTGTACGGCCCGCCGGAGGACCTCGACGGGCACGGAGACGGCCCGTCTCCGAGCGCGCTCTACCTCGCGATCGATACCGGCGCTGACGCCGCGTTCACCGACTCGGTCGACCCCGGCGACGAGTACACGGTCGAGTTCGCAATCGAGGGAACGGCAGACGACCGATACCGCTTCCATCGCCCCGGCGGTGGGGCCGGGGAGCCGTTCGCCCCAGTCTCCGCGACCGACGACGGGGTCGACGAGCAGTTCCCGTATCTCGGAACCGCTGAGGAGGGGGTCTCGACAACTGCGACGTTTGCCGTCCGAGAGCAGAACCTGTCGTTCGATGACCGCGCCAACGACGTTGTACTCGCCGAGAACGCGTCGACGGCGACACTGTCAGGAACAACGACGCTTCATCCCGAAACCGAACTCACCGCCGAGTTCGTCGCTGACGCTGATGGGGCTTCGTTCGTCGATAGCCGACCGGTCGAAATCACCGAGAACGACACGTTCACGGTTCAGACGGACCTTTCGGGCGTCCCACCCGGATCGCCGGTATCGCTCGAGTTGTACGACGGATCGCAGCTGTACGACACTCGCTCGCTCGTCGTCACCGATGATGTCGAGAACCCTGCGTCGTTCGTGATCGCCGAGAGCCCACAGACAGTGACCGTCACACGCGGTGACACGTTGGGGAATCTCTCCGTCGTAGTGCGTAACGACGGGCAGGCTGAGGGGACCGACCAACTGTCTCTCGCGGCCAATGGCGGGGAGTTCGAGGCCGACCAAGAGGTTCAGATCCGTTCGGGTCGCTCTTCGACGGTCACGTTCTCGGAGACCGTTGTCGACCTCGAACCGGGCGAGTACGCGTACGTCGTCGAGATTGACGGTGACGAGACGGTTGGCCGACTCGTCGTCGAGCCAAATCCCGACGGGGAGTCGCCCGAGGCAGACGCCGAAAATGAAGGGACGATGACAGACGACCCTGATTCGGCGGAGGGGACCGAGTCAGAGTCAGTAGGGAACGAGTCGGACCCCGATGAGTCGGGCGACGCAAGCCTCCCCGACACCGACGCTGACGGGACGACCGGCACCGACGCTGACGGGACGACCGGCACCGACGCTGACGGGACGACCGGCACCGAC
>CAYRWH010000169.1:3872-4515 GCA_964427935.1 uncultured Halobellus sp.
GGCGACTCGGACGCAGACTCCCCAGACGACACTGACTCCCCGGACGACGCGGACACTGACGACTCCGAGAACACCGACGCGAGCACGGAGGACGCCGACGGCACGGACGACGAGGACGAGCCGGCGGAACGAGCGTCGATCCCGCTTCCGCTGGGCATCGGGACGCGCGAGGCGTTCGGCGGCACGGTCGTCGTCGGGGCGATGTACGTGGCCGGCCACTGGGTCTGAGCGCGTTCTCCGAGGCGCGGCCCGAGGCCTCCTGACCGATCGCGCGGCTTCGCAATCGCTCGTTCTCATGGTTGAGAACCGCGGGCGAGTGGTTAAGTGATCGGTCGACGGGATATCGAGTATATATGGTGACGCGAGTGCTCATTGCGGACGACTCGGAGTTCATGCGGAATCTCCTTCGGGAGATCCTTGAGGGGGAGTTTCAGATCGTCGGCGAGGCGGAAAACGGGGTCGAGGCCGTGAACATGTACGAGGAACACGGCCCAGACCTCGTGATGATGGACATCGTGATGCCGATCCGCGACGGGATCGAGGCCACGACAGAGATCAGGGAGGAAGACCCGGGGGCAACGGTGATCATGTGTCCCAGTGTCGGTCAAGAGGAGACCATGAAGGCGGCGATTAAGGCCGGCGC
>CAYRWH010000170.1:0-4476 GCA_964427935.1 uncultured Halobellus sp.
ACCGAGTACGGGCGAGATCGGTTGCCGGGGCCGATCTATTGGCCGGATCCGGTCTCCCAACGAAGGGATCGACCGGCTTTTTCCTCGCCGGGTCATCGTGTGCGGTATGGCCGACGAGTTCGACCCCGAGAAGTTCGAGGACAAGTACGTCCACTACTTCCCGGAGCTCCAGCGGGCGTACAAGAACGCGTTCAACCAGATGAACGACCGCTACGACTCCGAGTTGATCCACGGGATCGACCAGATGGTGCTCAACGAGTCGGAACCGATGTACGAGGACGGGGAGTTTCGGGTCGAACTACCTGAGAACCCTCGTGAACGTCTCCAGGGCATCCTCGTCGACGACGAGAAGTTTGAGACGACGCTGGACGAGTACGTCGACCGGATCGAGACGGAGCTGTACCGGACGCTCGGCGTCGACGAGCCCACGTAACGACTCTCTGGACGGAATACGTGGGAACGAACCAAAGGCATAAGCCCGCGGAACGCAAACTTAGAGGCATGAGTACGGAAACGGCCGACGCGGAGAATGACCTCCGCGAGCGGATCACGAACTTCCTGCGACGGAACTTCCCCCAGATCCAGATGCACGGCGGGAACGCCGCGATCAGCCACCTCGACATGGAGACCGGTGAGGTCCATATCCAACTCGGCGGTGCCTGTTCCGGCTGTGGCATCTCCCCGATGACGATCCAGGCTATCAAGTCGCGAATGGTCAAGGAGATTCCCGAAATAGAGACCGTTCACGCCGACACCGGAGCGAGTGGCGGCGCGGACGGCGACCTCGGTGGAACCGGTGGCGGAATGTCTCCTTCGTTCCCCGGTGAAACGAGCGACGACGGTGACGACGAAGGGCCGCAGGCCCCGTTCTAAACGCGCTTTATTTCGCAATCGGCACCGGCTCCGGCTTTTCTCACCGTTTACGACCCTGTTCGACGAGTACTCGACGAGTCACCGATTGTGGTCTCTCTTCGCCGGTATATCTTATATCGCGATATCAAAAGACTACGTGACGACATCAGCTCCACGAGTCAACCTTTTTGTCTCGGGCCTGCCACCGGCCTCTATGTACTATCGCGAGGTCGAACCGACGGCGGAGTACGTCGCGCGGTTCGAGACCGGCGCCGACTGGCGCGAGGAGATTGAAACCCTCGCCCGCGAGGAGGATGTCGAGGCGGCGTGGTTCTCGGCGCTCGGCGCGGTCCAGGACGCGGAGGTCTGGTTCTACGATCAGGAGGACGCCGAGTACCGTTCCGTCACCTTCGACGAACCGCTTGAGGTCGCGGCGTGTGTCGGCAACGTCTCGCTGCTTGACGGCGATATCTTCGCGCACACTCACGCAGTGTTGTCGCGGCCGAGTGGACAGGCGCTCGCGGGGCATCTCGACTCGGCGACCGTGTGGGCCGGCGAGTGTCACTTTCAGGCGTTTGCGGAACCACTGAAACGGGATCACGATCCTGCGACCGACCTAGACCTCTGGCTCTGATGGACGGTGACAGTCGATGAGACCGGACGACGAGCGCTACTTCGCGCGGATCGAGGACCGTCTCGACGAGGCGTTCGAGGTCGCGGAGGCCGCAAAGGGGCAGGGAAAGGATCCGGAGCCGGAGATCGAGATTCCGGTCGCCCGCGATATGGCCGACCGCGTCGAGAACATCCTCGGGATCGACGGTGTCGCCGAGCGTGTTCGAGAGCTCGAAGGAGAGATGTCCCGCGAGGAGGCGGCGCTCGAACTCGTTACCGACTTCGTCGAGGGAACCGTTGGCGACTACGACTCGCGCGCGGGAAAGGTTGAGGGCGCGGTCAGAACTGCGGTCGCGCTGCTCACAGAAGGGGTTGTTGCCGCACCGATCGAGGGGATCGACCGTGTCGAGCTGCTGGAAAACGACGACGGGACGGAGTTCATCAACGTCTACTACGCGGGTCCGATCCGCTCGGCAGGAGGGACGGCACAGGCCCTGTCGGTGCTCGTCGCCGACTACGCCCGGTCACTGTTAGGAATCGACGAGTACCACGCCCGAACCGAGGAAGTCGAGCGGTACGCCGAAGAGATCGCACTCTACGACAAGGAGACGGGACTCCAGTACACGCCGAAGGATAAGGAGTCGAAGTTCATCGCCAAACACCTCCCGATCATGCTCGACGGAGAGGCAACGGGAGATGAGGAGGTGTCGGGGTTTCGCGATCTTGAACGGGTGGACACCAACTCCGCACGCGGCGGGATGTGTCTCGTCGCCGCCGAGGGGATCGCCCTGAAAGCCCCGAAGATCCAGCGGTACACCCGTGGCCTCGACGAGGTCGACTGGCCGTGGCTTCAAGACCTCATCGACGGAACCATCGGCGAGACGGCCGACGACGACGTGGACGACGAGGAAGCCGACGAGGAT
Organism: uncultured Halobellus sp.; assembly: GCA_964427935.1. Taxonomy (GTDB): domain Archaea; phylum Halobacteriota; class Halobacteria; order Halobacteriales; family Haloferacaceae; genus Halorubrum. The sequence continues at coordinate 2,388 of CAYRWH010000170.1, forward strand.
GACGGGAACGACTCGACAAATGGAGCCGACGACGCGGTCGATGTGCCCGGAGACGGGACCGCCGACGAAGCGGTCGCCGGTCCGCCCCGTCCCGAACCCTCTCAGAAGTTCCTCCGGGATCTGATCGCCGGGCGGCCGGTGTTCACGCATCCCTCAGAGCCCGGTGGGTTCCGGCTCCGGTACGGTCGTGCGCGGAACCACGGCTTCGCGACTGGGGGCGTCCATCCGGCGACGATGCACATCGTCGACGACTTCCTCGCCGCCGGTACGCAGATCAAGACGGAGCGTCCTGGGAAAGCACACGGGGTCGTCCCGGTCGACTCAATCGAGGGCCCCACCGTTAAACTCGCCAACGGTGAAGTTCGCCGGATCGATGACCCCGAGGAAGCACTCGAACTCCGGAACGGCGTGGAAGAGATCCTCGATTTGGGTGAGTACCTCGTAAACTACGGCGAGTTCGTCGAGAACAACCACCCACTCGCGCCCGCGTCGTACGTCTACGAGTGGTGGGTACAGGAGTTCGAGGCGGCCGGTGCCGATGTCCAAGCGCTCTCCGACGATCCCCACGCCGACCTCGAAAAGCCGGACCCGGAGGCGGCACTGACATGGGCGACGGAGTACGACTGTCCGCTTCATCCCGAGTACACGTATCTCTGGCATGACGTGAGCGTTGAAGCCTTCGAGGCGCTCGCGACCGCCGTCGCCGACGGCGAGGTCGTCGAGGGCGTGCTGACAATCGAGCACACGGAGGTGACCGACCGCGCGCTGAAAGCGCTGCTCGTCGAACACGCCGCCACCCCCGACGCGCTCCGCATCCCGACGTGGCGGCCGCTCGCGCGCTCGCTCGGGATCGACGACGGACTCCGAAAAGGGTGGGACGAACTGTCACAGACTGCACGCGAGTGGGACGCCGGCGACAACGCGATACGAGCGGTCAACGAGGTCGCTCCGTTTGAGGTTCGCGAGCGCGCACCGGTCCGGGTTGGCAACCGGATGGGTCGTCCGGAGAAGTCTGAGAGTCGGGACCTCTCGCCCGCGGTCCACACACTCTTCCCGATCAACGAGGCAGGGGGTCCACAGCGGGATGTCGCCGAGGCGGCCCGGACGATGGACGATCAGGGACGGCGAGGCCACCACGAGATAGAGGTCGCCGACCGCGTCTGCCCGGATTGTGGGGCCCACACGTACCGGTCTGCCTGCCCGGACTGTGACACCCACACTGAGCCGCACTACGAGTGTGGTGACTGCGGGACAGTCTGTGAGCCGGACGAGGCGGGCCGTGTCGAGTGCCCCCACTGCGAGTGGGAGGTGACCGCCGCGACCTACCAGGAGGTCGACCTCAACGACGCGTACCGGTCGGCGCTAGAGTCCGTCGGCGAGCGCGAGGCCGCCTTCGAGATCTGTAAGGGGGTACAGGGACTCACCTCGACGAACAAGACCCCCGAAGCGATCGAGAAGGGAATCTTGCGCGCAAAAAACGGCGTCACTTCGTTCAAGGACGGGACGGTCCGCTACGACATGACCGACCTCCCGGTGACCGCGGTCCGGCCCGAGGAGCTCGACGTCACCGCCGACCACTTCCGTGAACTCGGCTACGAGACCGACATCGACGGCGACCCGCTCCGTCACGACGACCAGCTGATCGAGTTGAAAGTTCAGGATGTCGTGCTCTCCGACGGGGCGGCAGAGCACATGCTCCGGACGGCCGACTTCGTCGACGACCTACTGGAGCAGTTCTACGACGTCCCGCGGTTTTACGAGGTGAACGAGCGCGACGACCTCGTCGGCGAACTCGTCTTCGGGATGGCGCCGCACACGAGTGCCGCAACTGTCGGAAGAGTGGTGGGATTCACGTCGGCCGCAGTGGGATACGCGCATCCGTACTTTCACGCCGCCAAACGCCGGAATTGCGACGGTGACGAAGATTGCGTAATGCTTCTCATGGATGGTTTACTTAACTTTTCTAAAACTTTCTTGCCAGACCAGAGGGGCGGGCGCATGGATGCACCCTTAGTGATGTCCTCGCGGATCGATCCCTCCGAGATCGACGACGAGGCGCACAACATGGACATCGTGCGCCAGTACCCGC
>CAYRWH010000171.1:0-4456 GCA_964427935.1 uncultured Halobellus sp.
GAAGGAACCGTCGTGACGCAGGGCGGCGACGACACCCTCGAAGCGCTGGCGATCGCCCGCCGCGCCGACGAGGAGTTGGTCGAGCCGGCGGCGATCCACCACGGAAGCCTCGACACGGTCGCGAACCAGATCGTCGGAGTCGTGATGGACGAAGGCGATGTCCACGCCCGCGAGGCGTACGAGACGATTACGAACGCGTACCCCTTCCACGACCTCTCGGAGCCACGGTTTCAGGAGGTCGTTCGCGAGCTCGACGGTAACCGGCTGCTCTGGCTCGACGAGGAGTCGGACACGCTCGAAAAGTCCGGGGGGACGTGGCAGTACTTCTACGCGAACCTCTCGATGATTCCCGACGAATCCACCTACGAGGTGTACGATATGTCCTCGCGTCGCGGGATCGGCACGCTCGACGAGCGGTTCGTCGTCAACTTCGCCGGTCCGGGCGAGACGTTCATCCAGCGTGGCGAGATGTGGCGTATTACGGACGTCGACGAGGAGGAGGAGCGCGTGAACGTCACGCCGATCGCTGACCCCGCGGGCGAGGTACCCTCGTGGATCGGCCAAGAGATCCCCGTCCCGAAGCCAATCGCCGAGGAAGTCGGCCGGATCCGCGGCGAGGCGGCTGAGGCGCTCACAGCGGGGTCGACGCCCGAGGCGGTCGCCGTGGAGCTTGCGGCGCGCTACCCCGCCGACGAGGCGACGATCGCGGCCGCCCTCGGACCGGTTGCCGACCACGTTGAGGCCGGCCACCCCGTGCCGACAGACCGCCGGATCGTGGTTGAGGGGAGCGCGCGTACCGTCGCGATCAACGCCGCGTTCGGCCACGAGGTAAACGAGACGCTCGCGCGCCTGCTCGCAGCGCTCGTCGGTCAGCGCGCCGGCTCGTCGATCGGGATGGATGTCGATCCGTACCGGATCGAGTTCGAGGTTCCCCACGGCGTCGATCCCGGCACCTTCTGTGAGGTGCTAGAGACGACCGACCCGGACCAACTGGAGGCGTACCTCGAACTCGCCTTGAAAAACTCCGACGCGCTCAAGTTCACGCTCGCACAGGTCGCCGCGAAATTCGGCTCAGTCAAGCGGTATCGTGAAGGGCGTGGACGATTCGGCGGCGACCGCCTGCTCGCGGCGTTAGAGGGGACGCCCGTCTACGACGAGGCACTCCGAGAGGTGTTCCACGCCGATCTGGCGGTCGAGGAAACCGCCGAGATCCTCACGGCGATACGCTCTAGCGAGATCGAACTCGCAACTGCCCGTGAACGGACCCCACTCGGCACCGCGGGGCGGTCCAGTGGGACGGAGTTCCTCGTGCCCGAGAACGCCGATGCCGACGTGATCGAGACGGTTCGTGAACGGATTCAGAACGACCGGGTGATCCTGTTGTGTCTCCACTGTGACGACTGGAAACGGACGACGAAGGTACGGCGCGTCCGGGACCAGCCGGAGTGTCCCGAGTGTGGGTCGACTCGAATCGCCTCGTTGAACCCGTGGGACGACGAGACGGTCGAGGCGGTTCGTGCGAGAACAAAGGACGACGAGCAGGAGCGGCGCACACAGCGCGCACACCGCGCGGCGAGTCTCGTTCAGACACACGGGAAGCGCGCGGTGATCGCGATGGCCGCCCGCGGCGTCGGGCCACACAACGCCGCCCGGATCATCAACAAGCTGCGCGAGGACGACGAGGAGTTCTACCGCGACGTGCTCCGTCAAGAGCGCGAGTACGCCCGCACTCAGTCGTTCTGGGACTGAGCGGGGCGACTGGGTCCCCCCGATTCCGGTTCCGTCCGTCTTTTCTCTCCACTTCCCGATTGCTCGCGTATGACCGACGACAGGCTGGTCGTGCTCAACAAGGACAGCGACTCGATCTCCGTCATCAACCCGGACACAGGAGCAACCGAGTCGGTGGTCGAGACCGATTTCAACCCGCATGAGGTGACCGTCAGCCCCGACGGAGCGGTGATCTACGTCACGTGCTCGCTCGGCGGGTCGCTGCTCACCATCGACACCACGGACTGGTCGATACGCGACCGGTTCGAACACGAGGCGTTCGACTTCCCACACGGGCTCGCGGTACGAGAAGGGGTCGACGAGCTCTGGCTTGCCTCAACGTATTCCTCACAGGTGTTCGTCTTCGATATCGAGGATCCGATCCCCAGCCTCCTTGACCACTTCCCAACCCACCAAAATAAATCCCATATGGTGGCGCTAACGCCCGACGAGTCGACCGCCTTCATCGCCAACATCGGCGGCGACAACGTCACCGCAATCGACGCCGAGACGCGCGAGATTCGGGCCGACATTCCCGTCGGCGAGGGGCCGGAAGGGATAGCGGTTCATCCCACGGGCGGCCTCCTCGTTGCCAATCAGGAGAACTCGCGGCTCTCCGTGATCAACCCCGAGACGTTCGCGGACGAGGGGATCGCGGTGCTCGGTGACACACCAATCCGCGTCGTTCCCTCGCCCGACGGCGAGTACGTCCTCGTTCCGAACCGCGAGGGCGACGACGTGAGCGTGATCGATCCAGAGTTCGTCCGTGACGGCGAGGTCCGCCCGTGGGAAGTGGCGCGGATCCCCGTCGGGATCTGGCCCGGCGGCACCGTTTTTGCGCCGGACGGCAACCGTGCGTTCGTTGCCAACAACAAGACCAACGACGTGAGCGTGCTTGCCGCACCCGACGCAGATAAAAATAGCGTGAGTGGGGACGGCGGCGACGGGACAGTCCCCGAGTGGACCGAACTCGACCGGATCGACACCGAAATTCATCCAGACGGGATAGCCTACGTCGAACGATGAGCGATCGCGACGACGAGTTATAACTAAGCGTCAAACGCGCATCAAACACACGTAGCACACCCCAACGACCCAACAGCGAATCCAGCGGATTCGACCCGGCAACTTATATTGATACGTCCAAAGCGGTGGTATGGATCCGTTACTCGCCGTGATCCTGATCGGGCTTCCACTCGCGTGGCTCGTCGGGTTTGCGGCGTACGCCTACGTGGACGCGCCGAAGTACGGGATGAACGCAAAAAAGTGGGCAGCAATTTCGTTTTGTATCCCGCTTTTTGGCTTTTTTGCGTACCTCTTTGAGCGGAGCGAGACCGAGTACGACCCAGAAGAGGACCCGTACGCACAGGGCCAGCGGTTCGAGGTTCACGAATCACGGCAGGGAGAAGAGCTCATCGAGTCGGGGAGAGACGACCGCGACGAGAAGGAGAAGACCACTGACGAGAAGCGAAACGCGAGCGATAGCGACGAGGATGAGTGGAACGATCCGCCGGGCGTCGACATTTAATCCGATCCTCCGGTGACGCCGACCTAGAGAAGATCCAGTAGCGCGGTCCGTCTCCGGTCGAGATCGAACGCGGCGTCAGCTGCGTCCAGCCGCTCAAGAAACGCGAAGACGTCTGCCCCCGAGCGCTCGGCGTGTTCGACCAACGCCTCGATGGACTGTCGATTGAGCGCGAACGACTCCAGACAGCCACAGAGCAGCGCCAACGCGACACCGGCCTCTCCGCTCGGAAACGCGGGGTCCACCGACGAGAAATCAGGAGTTGATGATTCACCACTGGCATCGACAGCCCTCGTCTCCGCTTCCCCGGCTTCGATCGCCGCGAACGTTCGGAGACAACCCGTACAGATCGCGGTTTCGGGTGCGGGCGCATGCTCGTGGAGCGTGGACGGAACTGCGAACACGACAACGGATGACGCGCAGTGTGGACAGGTCATTGCGGCTAGTGGAAACTCCGATTTATAAAGCGATTCGTAACGAGGTACGGCAGAAACGGGCGAAGCCGAGCGTCAAAGCAACCGGCTCAGGCGTCGGCGGCGTCCGCGGCTGTCTCAGCCTCCGCTTCGGCTTCCTCCCGAGCTTCTTTCTCTTCTTCTTCCTTCTTGTCTTTTATTTTCTTCAGCCGGAAGGTCTCTTCGCGCTCCTGCTCTTCGAGCTTCTGCTCGATGTACTCCTGATTCTCGTACAGGCGCGGCAGGAGCGTGAACTCCAAGGCGTTGACGCGGCGCTTCGTCGTCTCGATCTCCTCTAGCATCTTTTTCATCGCCGTCTCAACCTCGGCAGCGAGGATGATCGATTCGAGCAGCTCCTCGTAGGCGTCCGCGGCCTCGTCGATCCGTGCCGAGGATCCGAGCAGGCCGTAGCCACGCTCATCGAGGTTCTTTTTTACTTTTGAGGACTCAATCTGCGGAACAACGACGCCCATGATGTTCTTCGACCGCGTGGTGATCTCCGGGTGTTCTTTTAGGGCCGCGGCCGCGCCGCGAACGGCGACATCACCCTCCATCGCGCGCGCCATGTCGATCTTCCGCTGGGCCGTCTCGTAATCGTCGGCCATGTCCGATCGAACGTCCTGTGCCTGATCGAGGATGTCCATGAACTCCATGATCAGACCGTCACGCTTCTGTTCGAGCGTGTCGTGACCGCGCTCGGAGAGTTCGATGC
>CAYRWH010000172.1:0-4444 GCA_964427935.1 uncultured Halobellus sp.
AGGAGCGTGCCACCTCGAACATCTGTACGAACCAGGCGTGGGTAGCGCTCCGCGCGGCGATCCACGCGGCGACGCTCGGACCGGACGGGCTCGTCGACCTCGCGAACGACTGCGTCCGCGAGGCGGCCGACCTTGCCGAGCGGATCGACGACCTCTCCGGCGCGAAAGCTCCGGTTCACGACCGACACCACTTCCGGGAGTTCACCGTCAGAACCGACCAGCCGGCGGCCGCGGTCGCCGGTGACCTCGCGGACGAGGGGTTCGCGGTCCACGTCGTCGGGGAGCATCTGCTCGAAGTCTGCGTAACCGATCTGACCGCCGACCATGCTGATGACTTGGTCGCGGCGTTCACGGAGGTGATCTGAGATGCGACACGATCAGGCTCGCTACACGCGAGAGGACGAACCGCATCACGAACCGCTTCTCTCGGAGAAGGGCGAGGCGACGGTGGATGTACCCGAGGACTCACCGCTTCCTGACGATCTCACCCGTGACGAAGTGACACTGCCGAACCCCTCGGAGCCGGAGATCGCCCGCCACTACACCCGCCTCTCACAGATGAACTGGTCGATCGACTCCGGGTCGTATCCCCTCGGGAGCTGTACGATGAAATACAACCCGAAATTCACGGAAGATGTTGCCGCGGACCCGAACGCGGCAATTCACCCGGATCGGCCGGACCGAACGGCACAGGGGAACTTGGAGCTACAGTACCGTCTCCAGGAGTTTCTCGCCGACATCGGCGGCATGGACGCGGTCACACTCCAGCCGCCGGCGGGTGCCGCCGGCGAGTTCACCGGGATTCTGATAGCGAAGGCGTATCACGAGCATCACGGAAACGACCGGTCTGAGGTCGTGATCCCGTCGTCAGCACACGGAACCAACTTCGCGACCGCCGCACTCGCCGGCTACGACGTGGTCGAACTCCCCTCCGGCGATGACGGACGCGTCGACGTGGCAGCGTTGGAGGCCGCCGTCGGCGACGACACAGCCGCGCTGATGTTGACGAACCCAAACACCGTTGGGCTGTTTGAGCGGGATATCACTGAGATTGCCGACATCGTCCACGATGCCGGTGGGCTGCTTTATTACGACGGGGCGAATCTCAACGCGCTGCTGGGTCGCGGGCGTCCCGGCGACATGGGATTCGATGTGATGCACTACAACGTTCATAAGACGTTTGCGACGCCACACGGAGGTGGCGGTCCCGGTGCCGGTCCCGTCGGCGTCACCGACGAACTCGCGGCGTTCCTCCCCAGTCCACGGGTTCGTGAGACGGAACATGGGAGCGGCTACGAGCGATTCGACCCGCCGAAGTCGATCGGCAAAGTACACGGCTTTGAGGGGAACTGGCTCGTGTTGATCAAGGCGTACGCCTACATCGCACGCCTCGGCGACGAGGGGCTCGCGGACGCCGCGGCAAAGGCGGTTCTCAACGCGAACTATCTGGGTGAGCGGATCGACCTCGATGTCCCGTACGGCCCGTTCCACCACGAGTTCGCGGCGACCGCCGGCGACCGCGACGCGGCGGATGTTGCGAAGCGTATGCTCGATTTCGGCGTTCACCCGCCGACGACGAAGTGGCCAGAGATGGTCCCCGAGGCGATGTTGACCGAGCCCACTGAAATTGAAGGGAAAGAGTCGCTCGACGACCTCGCCGACGCGTTCAACCGGGCGTACGCCGACGACGACGAGACGCTGGGGGCCGCACCGAACCGGACGACTGCGGCCCGTATCGATCAGGTCGACGCCGCGCGCAACCCGCGGCTCTCTTGGCAGGCGCTGGATCACGACAAGGCGTAGGGCCGTCTCGACTATCCGACTCCCTGCCGCCGTCTGAACGCTTTTTACCATTCCGGACCACTCGATAGCGTATGACGTTCTCCATCGTCGCGCGTGATCCGGAGACTGACGCGGTTGGTGTCGCCGTCCAGTCAAAATTCATCAGCGTCGGCTCCGTCGTCCCGTTCGCCGCTGCGGACGCAGGCGCGGTAGCGACCCAGAGTTTCGCGAACGTCGCGTATGGCCCTGACGGACTCGACCTGCTCCGCGAGGAACACACCGCAGCGGAGACGATAGACGCCCTCGTCGAGGCCGACGAAGAAGCGGAGAGCCGACAGATCGGTGTCGTCGGACAGGACGGCTCCATTGCGGCGTTCACCGGTGAGGAGTGTCTCGATGTTGCCGGCGACGTACAGGGCGAGAACTACACCGTACAAGGAAACATCCTGGAGAACGAGCAGACGCTCGCTGCGATGGCGGAGGCGTTCGAGACGAGCGATGACGGGCTTCCGGAGCGACTCCTCGCGGCGCTGTTCGCCGGCGACGAAGCGGGCGGCGACTCTCGTGGCAAGCAGTCGGCCGCCCTGTACGTCGCAAAGCCTGAGGGGGGCTACGACGGGCGAAACGACCGGTGGATCGATGTTCGGGTCGACGACCACGAGGAACCGATCGCGGAGCTCGAACGCGTGTTCAAGCTGTACGATGTAACGCTCCTCTCACGGGCTGAGCCGGACGACCCGCGACAGTTAACGGGTCCACCGGCTGAGGCTGTGACCGAAGTGCTTGCGGACCTCGGGTTGTACTCCGGAGAGCCGTCAGAAACGTTTGGGGAACCGGAACGTGACGCGCTGGAGTCGTTCCGCGGAGTCAACAACTTCGAGAACCACTCGATCGCCGCGCTGGAGGACGCCATCGCACACGGCTGGGCCGAGACCGACCCCGAAACCGAGGGAGAGACGCGCCTCGTCGACGCCGTTTGGCACGGATTACAGCGGTTGCCCCGCGAGTAGGACGCCGGTCGCTATCCCGTCGAACCCTACTGGGATCCGGCATCGAGCGATGCGCCGTCGGGCTCTGAGTGCTGCCCCTCGCGAAGCCCGTCGACGAGTTCCCGGAGTGTCGAGAGCGGGTACTGACCGGGGGCGGTCGCGTCGTCGGCGTCGACCGGAGCATATCCGATCCGCGAGCCGTACACAGGGGTAACGGCGCGGGTGTGACGACCCGGCTCGCCCATACACATCGTCGCGACGCAGTGACCCGCCGCGGTCGCCTCGTGGGTCGCCTCGATCATCGCGAGCGCGTCGCGCTCCGCGGTCGCCGTGGTCGCCAACTTCGCCACGTCGCCCTCGGCGGACGCATCCGCGAGGAGTTCGACGAGCGCGCCAACCCCCGGTGTCGACTCGAAGTCGTGTACAGAGGCGATCACCTGAACACCCTCCTCACGAGCGGTCTCACGGAGTGCCGTCGCGTGTGAGGCCTCGTCGGACGGTGCGTTCCCCCGAAGGGCTGCGAGTTCGACATCGACGGCGACAACGGCATCGTGGGGAAGCGCAGACGAGAGCGTGTCGTACCGACCGATGTCGTCGGCTTCCCCGCCCTCCCACGCGGCGCGGTTCGTGACGATGAGCGGGAGCGTCCCCTCGTACTCGTCGAGTTGGTCGAGTGGGTCATCCGCGAGATCCATGCGGAACTCCACCGCATCCGCGTCCTCACGGGCCCGCGGCTCGGCACCGAGATCGGCCGTGCTCGCCGCTAGAACGAACTCCTCGAACATGAGCGACGATTCGCGTTCGGGGGACTTAGGAGTACGTGGCGTCGCCGGCTTCCGGCCGCGTCCACAACACGGCGGCCAAACCGAGTACAGCGACACCCGCAGCGACAAGCAGCGGTGAGCCCCGACCCTCGATGTAGCCGTCGACCCCGAGTGTCAGCATCGCGACGCCGAGGAGCGCCTGCGCGACCGCACGAAACCGGAGCCGCGTCACGGTGCGTCCGGCAATCCGTCGGTTGATGCCGAACTCGACCGCCGAAGAGAGGTAGACGATCCCGGCGAGTGCGCAGCCGCCGACCGCGACAGCAAGGGCGACGCCACCCGAGGCTATTGCTCCCCCGAACGCGATCCAGCCGGAGCCAACAAGCAGCAGCAGGCCCAACAGGAGGTCTCGTGGGTACATGAAAACGTGAACTGGGTTCGGAGTCAAAAGCGACGCGATGACGACCCGATCGGAGACAGAGTGCGGAACGTGCGATCAGGCGACGAGGCCGTCCTCGGCCTCGAGCAGCTCGTGGTATCGGTTTCGGATGGTGACTTCGGAGATGTCGGCGACCTCCGAGACCGCAGCCTGCGTCGTCTTCTCGTTGGTGAGTAGTGCGGCGGCGTAGACGGCCGCGGCGGCGAGTCCGACCGGCGATTTCCCGGAGTGGACGCCCTTCTCTTTGGCGTTTTTCAGCAGTCCTTTCGCGCGCATCTCCGACTCCTCGCTCAACTCGAGGTCGCTCGCGAACCGCGGAACGTACTGTTCGGGGTCAGCGGGTTTCACTTCGAGCTTGAGCTCGCGGACGACGTAGCGGTAGGTGCGGGCGATCTCGGCCTTCTCGACGCGGGACACGTCGGCGATCTCGTCGAGGCTCCGGGGGACGCCGGCCATCCGCGCGGCGGCGT
>CAYRWH010000173.1:0-4436 GCA_964427935.1 uncultured Halobellus sp.
TGAAAGCCGGGCGAAGCCCGGCGATAGCGTGGAACACGGTTCCACGGACAGTCGGACAGAGTCCGAAACAGGACTGAGGGTGACCGTCGGCGCACTCAATGCGGGTTTTTATGTCGTCGACGACGGCGGCGGACTCGACGGGATGGGTCCAGAGGAAATACTGGAGCACGGTGTGTCGGGATCGGAGGGAGGTTCTGGGATCGGACTGGCGATCGTTCGCGAGATTGCTGAGGCACACGGGTGGAACACAGTCGTCAACGACGGTCCCGAAGGCGTGCGCTTCGAGTTTCAGTTCAGTACATAAACAGCCACGCCATGCCGGGTGTTCAGACTTCACGACAGATCACACATGATCAAATGGGATGTCAAAAGGCCACAAAACACCCGAGGCGACAACTGACGGGTATCGAATCAAATCGACCAACGAAAGCGACGATGAGCGACTGTCGACCGACGAGGATCCGATAGCGACCCGTACACGCGTCCCACCGATGTCGAGGGAAAACAACCGAGCAGGGACGGAGTCGACGGCCACCGATCGGGATGGGAGTGACGAGTACGAGCCGGTCTACCCGTACACGCGGACTCCGTGAGATCGACCGGCTGTCGTCCGACGCTACTACCCGGGTGTCGGCGGGGTATCGCGGACGAGGCGACGCCCCCGAAGGGATGGTTTCAAGCGGGCGCTCGCCGAATCGGCCCTTATGTACGACGGACTCAAAGGGTTCCGCGATTTCTATCCGGGCGAGCAATCGGCCCGCCGTGAGGTAACCGACGCGATCGAGGACGCTGCGAGCCGATACGGCTTTCGCGAGATCGCGACGCCCGCCCTAGAGCAGACGGAGATGTACGTCGATAAGTCCGGAGAAGAGATCGTCGAAGAGCTGTACGCCTTCGAGGATAAGGGTGGTCGTGAAGTGTCTCTCACCCCGGAACTCACGCCTACTGTCGCTCGGATGGTCGTTGCGAAGGGCCAAGAGCTCTCGAAGCCGATCAAGTGGATGTCGACGCGACCGTTCTGGCGCTACGAGCAGGTCCAGCAGGGACGGTTCCGCGAGTTCTACCAGACGAACATCGACGTGTTCGGCTCCTCGGCCCCGGAGGCGGACGCCGAGGTGCTCGCGGTCGCTGCCGACGCGCTCACGAGTCTTGGACTTACCGGCGACGACTTCGAGTTTCGGGTCTCCCATCGCGACATTCTCGGCGGGCTAGTGCGGGCGCTTGCGGCCGACCCCGACGAAGTCGACACCGCGGCTGCGATCCGCGCGGTTGATAAGCGGGCGAAGGTCGACGACGGCGAGTACTACGGCCTCCTAACTGACGCCGGGCTCGACCGCGCGACCGCACGAGAGTTCGACGACCTCATTACGGGCGTCGAGACCGTCGACGACCTCGATGCGGTCGCAACGGCGGGCGGCGAGGACGTCGAGGCGGCCGTCGAGAACCTCCGGAACGTGCTCGGCGCAGCCGACGACTTCGGGGCCGGAGAGTTCTGTGAGGTGTCGCTGACGACCGCTCGGGGGCTCGACTACTACACCGGCGTCGTGTTCGAGTGTTTCGACTCCACCGGAGAGGTGTCTCGCTCCGTCTTCGGCGGCGGGCGCTACGACGATCTCATCGAGAGCTTCGGCGGCCAGCCCACGCCTGCGGTCGGCGTCGCACCCGGACACGCCACGCTTAAGCTGCTTTGTCAGCGGGCGGGCGTCTGGCCCAACGAGGAGCTGACGACCGACTACTACGTGCTGTCGGTCGGCGAGACGCGTGCAAAAGCCGCGGCGATCGCTTCCGGACTCCGCGATCTCGGGCACGTCGTCGAGAGCGACGTGGCCGACCGCTCGTTCGGCGCGCAGCTCGGCTACGCCGACTCGATCAACGCGGAGACGGTAATCGTCGTCGGGGAGCGTGACCTCGCAAACGGCGAGGTGACGATCAAAGATATGGGGAGCGGTGACGAGACGACCGCCCCTGTCGAGGAGTTCCCGCCGGAAGCGGGGCGACCGACGTACGAGGACTACGAGTAGCCGAGCTATCGTATCGCAGGATTATCGCCGGAAACTGCGGTGACTCGATCGGCGAGCGTCGCCGTCGCATCCTCGTCGAACCGCATCGGTCGTCGCCACCACGGGCCTTTGCCGGAGTCACTCGACAGATCTGCCACCAGTCGATTCGCCTCCGCGCCCGCTTCGGGCGTGCTCAGCGGTACGACGCGGTCGAAGAGTCCCGACACGGTCGGGTCGCCGGCGACAACGACGCGAGCGTCGAACGGATCGCGTTTTAGGTGTGCGTTAGTCGGGGTCAACGACGCGACCGCGTCGCGGTCGGCGGTATCACCGTCGGAGCCGGACTGATCGGTCGTGTCGAGGAGGCGATCGACCCGCAGGCCGGCAAAGAGGTACGCGCCCCAGTCCGGCGCAAGGTCGTCGTCGACGACAGCGGGGTGGGGAGTCGCCGACCGATGCTCGCCAACCGGCCCGTTCCAGTCCGCCGGTCGAAGAGACAGCGTCGCGTAAAACAGCAGCCAGTCGCCCGGCTCCAACTCGGCTATTGGCCCTGCCTTGATCGGATACGGGTCGCCGTACGTCGCAGCGGTCCGCCCGTGAACCCCCGGAAACTCCGGGTCCATGTGGACCGGCGTCTCGGGGAGCCCGTCGGGAAGTGCGAACGGAAGGTCGAGGTCAGCGTACGTCGGCAGCGGCTCGTCGAGGGGGAACGCACCGGCCGGGTGCGTCGGAGCAGTCTCGGGGATCGGGACGTATGCGAAGGAACCGTCGGGAAACACCGGGCCGCGGAAGCCGGGCTCGTTGGTGTTGGCGGCGACGTTAACCGCGAGGGCGCGAGCCACGAACGATCAGCGTCGCGCGTCGGGTCCGGGCGACGGGTTCTCGATATCCGGCGGCCGGAGGTCACGCTGAAACTCGTCGAACTGTTCGAGATCATCCGGGAGCTCGTACTCGATCTCGCGCTCATCCTGTCGGTCAGGGAGTCTTCCGTCCTCAAGTTCGTCAGCGACCGACTCCCAACCCGGTTTTACCCGGACGCTCCGGGCTGGAGAGCCAACGACGACGTGGTGGTCGGGCACGTCGCCTTGGACGACCGAGCGCGCACCGATCACACTGTTTTCGCCGATCCGACAGCCCGCTCGGACCATCGCATCGTACGTAACGCGAGCGTCGTCTTCGACGATCGTATGGAAGTTACGGACCGTCGTCTGGTCGACGAGATCGTGGTCGTGACTGTACAGGTGGACGCCGTCCGATATCGACGCTCGATCGCCGATCGTTAGCTTTCCACGGTCGTCGAGATGAACGTCGTCGTGGATCACGACGTTGTCGCCGATCTCGATGTTGTGGCCGTAGGTGACAGAAATACCCTTAAAAAATCGACAGTTGTCCCCACACTCGTCAAACAGGTAATTGCCGAGCATTTGTCGGAAGCGAAGCGCGAACTCGACGTTGTCGGCCATCGGGGTGGCGTCGAACTGTCGCCAGAGCCACTGGAGGTGTTTCGAGCGCTGGAAGCGGTCCTCGTCCTTCTCAGCGTAGTACTCAGACTCTAGCGTTGCGTTACACGGGTCGTACCCCTGTAAGCGTACTCGCTCGGCTTTGGACACGTCTTCCCCGGCCTGCCACGCCTCCCAGCGGTCGCGATCGCCGTGTAAGTCGACCAGCGTGTCCCGAACGACCTCACAGGTGTCCTCCTCGGAGGCGAGCCGCTCGTCCACCTCGTCGATGAACGCTTGAACCGACGCCCCCGCGGCGTCCGGTAAGGACACGTGTCGCTTTGTCATCGTCGACCGTTTGACGGCGATCCTCAAATGGGTTCGGTTGTGCGACGGCTCCACCGGAGCACGTGGCTCCCCTCCGGTGCCCATCCAGTGGGGAAGACCGCGCCCGATAAGTGGGACCGGACCGAAGGCGAGGACATGCGATATCGCGAACTCGGAAACTCGGGCGTCGAAGTGTCGGAGATCGGCTTCGGCGCGTGGGTCGTCGGCACCGACTGGTGGGGAGACCGCTCGGACAGTCAGGCTGTCGAAATGGTAGAGGACGCGCTTGACGCTGGCGTCACCTACATCGACACGGGAGACGTGTACGGCCATGGCGACAGTGAACGGATCGTCGGCGATGCGATCGGCGGACGCCGCGATGAGGTGACGCTCTCGACGAAGGTCGGCTACGACTTCTACGACAACCCGCAGGCCGGCCACGGCGAGCTTCCGAAGGAGCTGAACGAGACGTACCTCCGCGAGGCGCTGGAGGCGTCGCTGGACCGCCTCGACACCGACTACGTCGACGTGCTCCAGCTTCACAACGCGAACGTCGACGAGGTGACGCCCGAGGTTCGGGACCTCCTCCGCGAGTGGAAAGCGGAGGGCCGCGTCCGGGCGCTCGGCTGGGCGCTCGGCCCCTCGATCGGCTGGCTCGCCGAGGGCGACG
>CAYRWH010000174.1:0-4434 GCA_964427935.1 uncultured Halobellus sp.
TGTTGTGGGCGTTGAAAAAGAAGGAGAGCTGCGGGGCGAACTCGTCGACGTCGAGTCCGGCCTCGATCGCCGCCTCGACGTACTCGATCCCGTTGCCGAGCGTGAACGCGACCTCCTGTGCCGCCGTCGACCCCGCCTCGCGGATGTGGTAGCCGGAGATGGAGATGGTGTTGAAGTTCGGCGTCTCCGCCGCGCAGAACTCGAAGATGTCCGTGATGAGCCGCATCGACTGCTCTGGCGGGTAGATGTAGAGGTTCCGCGCGATGTACTCTTTTAAGACGTCGTTTTGGATCGTTCCTCGAAGCTCTTCGCGTGGGACGCCCTGCTCGTCGCCCATGGCGACGTACATCGCGAGCAGGACGGCGGCGGGGGCGTTGATCGTCATCGACGTGGATACCTCATCAAGCGGGATCCCGTCAAACACCGTCTCGAAGTCGTCGAGGGTGTCGATAGCGACTCCCGAGCGCCCCACCTCGCCTTCCGCCATCGCGGCGTCGGAGTCGTATCCCATCTGCGTCGGGAGGTCGAACGCCATCGAGAGCCCGGACGATCCCTCGTCGATCAGGTACTGGAACCGCCGGTTGGTCTCCGCCGCCGTCCCCATCCCCGCGTACTGCCGCATGGTCCACAGTCGACCGCGGTGCATCGTCGAATAGACGCCTCGGGTGTACGGTTCCTCGCCGGGGAAGCCGAGGTCCTCGCGGTAGTCGTGGTCGGCCACGTCGGCGGGCGTATATAAGGGATCGACGGACTGACCGCCGGTATCAGTTGTAAACTCAGCCTCACGCTCCCCGAACCGGTCGACGGTGTCGCCGTAGGTCCCGTCCTCCCACGACGCTTTTGCCTCACGGATCGCCTCCAGTTCCTCGGGGTCGAACATTACCTACACGGTCGGCCGACGCCAACTTAACCGTTGTCGGTCACGTTCAAGTGACGCGGCGATACATCCGAAATATGGACGTGCTCTCGGAGACTGGACAGCGGTTCCTGACGGCGACGGCACCCGACCACACCCCGGTACAGGCGGAGATGGCGGAACTCGCCGACGAATGGGGATTCCCGATTATCGGTCCCGACGCCGGTGCGGTGCTCCGACTGCTCGCTCGATTGACCGACGCGGAGCGGGTGTTCGAATTCGGCTCCGGCTTCGGCTACTCCGCGACGTGGTTCCTGCGCGGCGGGGCCGACTCAGTCGTCTGTACGGAGTTCGACGGCGAAGAGGCTGAGCGCGGCCGTGAGTTCGCAGCATCACACGGCTACGGTGATGCTGTGACCTTCGAGGTCGGTGACGCAATGGAGACGATAGAGCGATACGACGGCCCCTTCGATGTGGTCCTGATCGACCACCAGAAGGCCCGGTATCTAGACGCGTACCGGGCCGTCCGCCCGAAAATTCGAACGGGCGGTGTCATCGTCGCCGACAACATCACGAGGGGCCCGGCAGAGTTCGAGCGGTTGGTTGACCATGCCGCGGAGGGCGAGCCGCTTCCCGACGCCGATGCTGACGCCGAAACCCGCGGAATCGGGAGGTATCTCGACGCAACTCAAAAAGATGACGGGGTCGAGACGGCGGTGCTTCCGGTCGGATCCGGCATCGCGGTGTCGACTCTCGTCGATTAAGACGCCGGCGTGTCGGTAGCCGGACGTGTATTCGGGCGTCAGTACGCTGCGTCCCAGCGCGTCGGATTCCGGCGGTTCTCACAGTTCAGACACTCGACAGCGTCCATCGTGTCGACAGCGACTTCGGTGCTCTCGCAGTTGCCGCAGAAGTACCCATACCGCTCCTCGTGAGCCTCATCGGCGTAGGCAGCGTACAGGGGGGCTACCGATCCCCGGTCGCTTTCGTCGAAGTCGACATACACCGTCTCGCCGTCGCCGGTCTCGTAAACCGCGGCTCGAAGCGCCGCGTTTCGGCCGACACGCTTGCGGTAGATACGCTCCTGGAAGGACTCGTTGCCGACATTCACCGCGCGCTCGCCGGACACGTCGTACCCCTCTCGCTCGTAGAAGGTGGCCCCCGCCTCGTTGTCGACGAGCACCCGTCCCTCGACGCTATCGACATCTCGGCTGCGGAGTTCGGTCTCGACTCGTTCGAGGAGCGCGGAGCCGATCCCGGACTCACGATGGTCCGGGTGGACGTGGAGCCAGTCGATCTCGCCGACCCGCTCTCGACGGTCGACAACGTAGCTCTCGGCGAAGGCAACGATCGTTCCGTCAACGACGGCAACCGGACAGACCGTGTCCGGATCGGCGATGTCATCACCCACGTCGCTCGCGCCGTACCAGTTCTCGACCGCGGCCGACAACAGGTCGGGGTCGACAGCGTGGCCGTACGAGGCAGTCAGCGATGCCACCGCTACCTCGCGGATCGATTCGACATCGTCGGCGGTCGCGGTTCGCAACTCCATACGATCGGATCCGCACGGGACTACAAAAAGCTCCGCGCCGCGTTTCGGGGAACGACTCGTCCCGGGAGCTACGATATCGAGTACGTCGCGGCGGCCATCAGCAGCAACGCAAGCGCGAGCGCGAGCGTCATCAGGTAGGTCAGCGAGCGGTTCTCCCACCGGAGGTGCTGGAAGTACGCGACGATGAGAACGGACTTGATTGCGCCCGCAACCATCGTCCCGGCGAACGCCTGCCCGTAGGTGAAAAACTGGTCGAATTCGAAGAAAATGAACTTCGAAGCCGCCAGCCCCAGCAGAGCGACGTATATCGCCGTGTACAGTTTCACGGAGTGAGACGCCATTGTTAGGTGGGGGTTGGTTCGTGTGCTTAAAGAAGTATCCATCCGCCCACAACGTGGTACCATTTCGACCGGGGCGCGACGAAACGCCTCGACCGCGGCGCGACAAACTCCTCAATTACGACGCGACAAACACCGCAACCGCAACGCGACGAAACGCCTATGTCTCCGGCTCGTCGACCGTCTACCGGTCACGGCGTGTCCGCGACCGGGGATCCACGTGGAGCCGATCGAACCCGACGACGACCTGCTCGAATCGCTGTACGTCACCAACAAGGTAGCCAAACAGCTCGCTGACGAAGCGACAGACGCCTACGATCGGGGTGACGTGACCCGGAGCAACATCTGTTCGGCCCGGAAGGACGCGCTGTATCGAACGAAGACGACGGTGCTGAACCGGATCGTCGCTCACGACCCGTCGCTCGTCACCGGCGAATACCACGCGATTAACGGTGATGTCTGGTTACTCGTCACAGTGAACGGGTGGGAGTTTCACCAGCCGCCACATGCGTTCGGGAGCGACCTCACCGACCGGATCGTGACTGCGAATTCCCCCGACGAACCGATGGACGTTCCGTACGTCCGCGAGTCGAACGTCGAGCGTTCGGACCGCTCGCTGGAGGACGCACTTGTCGCCCTCGCGGAGCGCGGCGTGAACGCGAATAACGCTCTTGCGAGGTCGACGATACAGGGAAAACGCGATCAGATAGTCGACGTTCGCTGGTCGTATCTGCGGTGAATCGATCGACAGCCCGGTGCCCCTACTCCGGTGTTGCGCCGGGTGCGTCAAGGTCCGGAAGCCCGTTTTCTATCTCCTCGCGACGGCCCTCCAACCACTCGGGTAACACAAGGGATTCACCGAGCGAGGACTGGGGCTCGTCGACGTCGTATCCCGGTTCCTTCGTAGCGAACTCGAACAGTACGCCGCCCTGTGTCCGCGCGTACACCGACCGGAACCACTTGCGGTCAATAATCTGGCTTGGGCGGAGCCCGTGGTCCTGTAGGAGTCCACGCCACGACTCCTGTTCTGCGTCGGTCACGCGATAGGCGACGTGGTGAACGGTGCCCGCGCCGGGGCTTCCGGCCGGCGTCGCGGGGTCGGTTACGATATCGACGACGAATCCGATCGACCCGTCCGCCTCGAAGCGACGACGATGGTTTGCCAGGTCGGCGTCGGTCTCCTCGTATCCCATCGCTTTCAGCAGTTCGACTGTGGCGTCGGCGTCGGATAGAGAGAGTTCGACCGCGAAGAAGCCGCGGATCGCGTAATCTGCGGGGACGGGTCCGGCGGGCGGGTCGCCGGCGGGGGCATCCGCGCGGGCAACGAGTTCGAGCGGTAGCCCGTCCGGATCCTCGAAGGCGACGACCGTGTCGCCGAACCGGTCGAGCGTGTCGACATCGATTCCGCGTTCATCGAGCCGGTCGACCCAGTAGTCGACGGCGTCGGCCGGGATGGTGAACGACACGGTCGACGCCTGTCCGGCACCGACGCGGCCGGATCGGGCACCGACGTACGGGAAAAAGGTCATGCTGGTCCCCGGATTCCCCGAATCGTCGGCGTAAAACAAGTGATACGTGCCGACATCGTCTTGATTGACGCTGCGCTTAACGAGCCGAAGCCCGAGGGTATCAGTATAAAAAGCATGGTTGGCGCTCGGGTCGCTCGCGATGGCGGTCACGTGGTGGAT
>CAYRWH010000175.1:0-4352 GCA_964427935.1 uncultured Halobellus sp.
CCTGCTCCAGCTCCGTATCAACCTCAAAGAACAGTGGGTCGGGGCGGATTCGAACGCTGGCGGATTCCCTACGGTCATCCGCTGCTTCCCGCCTCGCTCCGCTCGGCGGGAACGCCGGCCTGCTCCAGCTCCGTATCAACCTCAAAGAACAGTGGGTCGGGGCGGATTCGAACGCTGGCGGATTCCCTACGGTCATCCGCTGCTTCCCGCCTCGCTCCGCTCGGCGGGAACGCCGGCCTGCTCCAGCTCCGTATCAACCTCAAAGAACAGTGGGTCGGGGCGGATTCGAACCGCCGGCCTGCTCCGTGTGAAGGAGCCGTCATAACCGGGCTAGACCACCGACCCGCGTACTCTGATTTTTCCGTCGTCAGAACTTAAGGGTTGCTTTGTCGCTCGGATTCAAGCATCGTGGGGTGAGCAATTCGAACGAAATGGAGTGGAGTGCGTCGTCACACCCGTTAAAAGCGGGTGATCGCCGACGAGTGACCCCGGTCGGCGAGAGGGAGGAAGCTATTCGATCGGCTGGTCGTCGTTTCGGCTCCGGTACGCGTCAACGCGCTCGCGGGCTGACGCCACTGCCTCGCGGGCCTCGCCCTCTGCGCGCTCTTCGAGGTCCTTGAGGTCAGCCTGAAGCTTGTCGAGCCGCGAGGGCTCGGGCTCCTCCTCCGGCTCGTCGCCGACGAGCTTCGAGACCCGCTGTTGGACCGGTTCCAGCTCTTCTTGTATTCCCGCTTTCGCGTGCTCTGCGGCTCGACCGAGATAGTACCGTGCGTCTTCGAAGTGCTTACTCATATCTGCCCTTTAGCGAAGGACAGATATATGCTTTGCGGGAGGAGCCCCGAGAACGCGGGGTCGATTTCGTCAAAATGCGCGGGAAGTCAGTACGAGGGAGACTCTTCAGGTTCGTCGTCGCGCGCGTTCGCAACCCGTCCAAGCGTGAACAGGAGATCTGAGAGCCGGTTGAGATACGTGAGGACCGCCTCGTTGATTGGCTCCGCCTCAGCGAGCGCGACGACACGGCGCTCAGCCCGTCTGACAACCGTCCGGGCATGGTGGAGCGCCGCACCCGACTCACCGCCGCCGGGTAGCACGAACGAGCGAAGCGGCTCCAGCTCCTCGTCAAGGTCGTCGATGGCCTCCTCCAACTCGGTCGCGTGTGACGGCTCGACCTGTGGATCGTCAGGATCCGGATCCGGATTCGCCAGATCCGCCTGGACGACGTGGAGGTGATTTTGGACGGTCTCTAACAGTTCGTCGAGGTCGGCGTGGCCGGTCGGTCGAACCGTTCCGATCAGCGCGTTCGCCTCGTCGACCGTGCCGTACGCCTCGATCCGCGGACTGGACTTCGACACTCGACTCAGGTCGCGCAGGTCCGTTTTTCCTTCGTCGCCGCGTCCGGTGTATACAGTCATGCGAGGGTTCGGTCGACGTACTCCAGGATGTTTGCGCTCTCGGACATCGTCACGCCGCGCGCCTCATCGACGAGTACGGGAACGCCGCGCTGTCCACTCACGCGTTTCACCTCGTTGCGGTCGGAGTGTAACGCGTCGACCCACGTCGTCTCGTACTCGATGCCTGCCGCGTCGAGGGCATCGCTTACCTTCTCACACCACGGGCAGCCGTCCAGCGCGTACAGTCGGAGAGACATATCCGACCGATCGGTGCCCGCGGGCAAGAAGGTACGGCTCACGGATCTGCCGGGGCCGACCCACCCCTCACCGATCAGATTCCGTGGTACGACTCGATCGCGGTCCGGTGCTCCTCGGGGATCGGCCGTGAGGATCCCTCGTCATCGACGGCGACCTGGACCGACTCGGCCTCGGCGACGACGCCGTCATCAGTCCGAATCTCGTAGGTCATTGGGACACTCGATTTACCCAGTTCGGGAACATCGATCTCGACGGTCACGGACCCGTCTTCGAGCAGAACCGGACGACGGAACTCCAGTGACAGGGACGCGAGCACCGTCGGAATCGATGAAAGGTCCGCTCCGAGCACATCACGGACGTATGCCGTGCGAGCTTGTTCGAGGTAGGTCGCGTAGACGGCGTTGTTCACGTGTCCCATCGCGTCGATATCACGGAACCGAACAGCGATCGCTGTGGTGTACGTGCTCATACGAGGGTCTCGTCCCGGGATCGTATGTACGCGTCGGCTTTCACCGGAACGGATCGCCTGGTTGGACGCACCGCTGTGTTGCGATCGGCTGAGAACCCGGTCAGTACAGCAGCTCGTCGTCGTTCTCGATCATGTACAGCGCGCGAGCCGCGATATTGACCGCGTGGTCGCCGACCCGTTCGAGGTCACGAATCGTAAGCAGCAGCCGAGAGACGTTCTCCATCGTCGCCTCCACGTCCTCGTCGTCACGGAACCGGTCCTCCTCGATGAGGTCCCGAACAACGAGGTCACTTGCCGCCTCACACGCGGCATCGATATCGTCGTCCATCTCTGCGACCTCGTAACACCGATCGGGGTCGGACTCGCCATAGGCTTCCATAGCTCTCTCAAGCATCTCTAAGGTGTCGTCGCCGATCCGCTGGACATCGACATCGGGGAACACTTCCCGCTCCGCCGTGCCGGCGTAGCGGCCGAGGTTGGTCGCCAGATCGGCAATCCGTTCGAGGTCGGTGATGATCTTGAACGAGGCCGCGATGAACCGGAGATCGCCTGCGACCGGCTGTTGAAGCGCGATAAGGTCGGTACACCGCCCCTCCAACTCCAAGTAGAGTTCGTTGATCTCGGCGTCGCCCGTAATGACCTCCTCGCCGAGGTCGCCGTCCTGCTGTTCCAACGCGTCGAGGGCCAGCCGGAGGCGGTCGGCAACGATCTCGCTCATGTAGAGTACGTCGTCGCGGAGCCCCTCAAGTTTCGTCTGATACTGTTCGCGTGGCATGGTCTTAGTCGAGAAGTAACGTCGACGGATAAAAACACGTCGCACACGCAACGATCGTACGGATTGTTCAGGATGGATACCCGATGTCGGACGAACTCGTCCGGGATCAAGGCGATCCGGAACAAAGCCCGTGTTGTCGTCAGATCCGTTCAGGTGTCGGCGTACGGGCTCCAGACCGATTTAGCTCTCTTTTGTGCGAGAGTCCACAGAAATGGGTTGGGGCGGATTTGAACCGCCGGCCTCCTCCATGTCAAGGAGGTGTCATAACCGGGCTAGACTACCAACCCGCCGGGGCTTACTGACGCGTTTCGAGGTATCCGGGGGACGTAATTGAACCTTTCGGAACGGGGGCCGGCGTGGGGATCCCACCCACGAACGCCGAGCGATGTCGAACGACAGCAACCGACATCGGTTGAGACACACCGATCGATCGACCGGCTTTACTGGGTCGACGCGAGTCGTTCCGTATGGTCGATCTCTCAGCGCGTGCGGAGCGGCTGGATTCCTATCTCGCGGAGCGTGGACTCGAGGCCGTCTGGTTCGCGAAGCCGAACGGCTTCGCGTGGCTAATCGGCGGCGACAACGTCGTCGATACGGACGCCCCACACGGTATCGCCGCCGCCGGCTACGACGGAGAGTTCCGTGTGATCACGGACGAGATCGAGGCGGACCGACTCGTCGACGAGGAACTTCCCGAGAGCGTGACGACCGAGCGGTTCCCGTGGTATGCGGACTCGCTTGCCGGAGCCGTCGCCGAGCGCTCCCCGACACCCGCCGCCGCCGACTTCGACGTTCCCGGCTTCGAGCCGGTCGACGCAAACGAACTCCGTCAGCCCCTCACCGACGACGACGTGGAGCGCTACCGGGAGCTTGGTCGCGAGGTCGCCGCCGCGGTCGAGACGGTCTGCCGAAATCTCGAACCTGAGGATCCCGAGTACGAGGTGGCCGCAGGGATCGACATCTCCCTGTCCTCCCGCGACGTGAACACCCCGGTTGTGCTCGTCGGCGGCGGCGAGCGCGCTCCGAAGTACCGCCACTTCACACCGACCGACAAGACGCTCGGTGACTACGTGCTCGTCTCCGTTACGGCCGAGCGCGGCGGCTTGTACGCATCGATCACCCGGACCGTCGCGTTCGACCCGCCCGAGTGGCTAGAGGATCGACACCGGGCGGCGGCGCGCGTCGAGGCGACCGCACTGGCCGCGACCCGTGCCGCCGCGACTGGCGAACTTGGCGAGGGCGATAGAGCCGGAACAGCCAGCGACGTCTTCAAGGCGATCCAAGAGGCGTACGACGCCGTTGGGTTCGAGGGTGAGTGGAAACGGCATCATCAGGGCGGCGCAGCGGGATTCGACGGCCGTGAGTGGATTGCGACCCCGAACTGTGCGGAACCGGTAACCGAGCCGATGGGGTACTCGTGGAACCCCACGGTACAGGGTGCCAAAAGCGAGGACACGTA
>CAYRWH010000176.1:0-4322 GCA_964427935.1 uncultured Halobellus sp.
CGGTTCTTAACCGGACAGGAGTTGGTGGCGCGCGCGCGGAACGCGCGCGTGGGTGTCGGTCGGCCGGAGCAACGCGGAGGCCGGCCGACGAGGTTGGGGAGGCGTGAGGTGCGGTCGCTGTGCGGGGCGGGATGGGACTCAAAGGGGCAGCCGTGCGGGCGGCGTAGGCGAAGCAAGCACCGCAAGGAGCGGAGCGACTGAGGAGCGCAGCGAGCGTACGCCGCCCGCACGACTGGGGCTTTGGAGGTCTTCACCGCAGAGTCCGTATCAACCGTTTATAAATGAACGACTGGGGTTTTGGAAGCGTTCACCACAGTAGTCTCCGATTTATAAATCGGAGTCGGACCGAAACGTATCACTATCTCAATATCCGACGGGGTCTGTGACTGTTACCCGATCAAACCGGCGAACGCAGCCAGCGTCGACACGCACGGTAATATCGTCGCGAGAACACCGGCAGCCGCGGTGCGTTGTGGGACGTTTATGTGTGTTCCACGGCAAGGAACGGACAGCCAAATGGTGTCGCCGTTCGACGTGCTGAATCTCGATGACGACGCCGACGACGACGCGATCGAACGCGCCTACCGCGAGCGAGTGAAGCGGGCCCATCCGGATCAGGGCGGGAGTCTCGAAGAGTTTCAACTCGTCAGACGCGCCTATCGGACGCTCACGGAAGACCGACCGAGTGACGGGTCGAACGGCGACCGGACCGACGTAGCGGACATCGACCTCGACGACGAGGAGGCGGCGGTCGGCCCGGCTCGCGTCGAGTTCCTCGATTACGAGGTTCTCGTCGACCGTGGCTGGGGACTCGACGACGACGACCTGTTCGCGAAGGCATCGAATGCGGATCTGCGGGCAGCCGAGTACGGTCGGCTGCTCGTCGACCCCGATGAGAGCCTGCTCGAAGCGGCCGAGAACCGCGGATTCACGTGGCCGTTTTCCTGTCGCGGGGGCGCGTGCGCGAACTGTGCGGTCTATCTCGCCGAAGGTGAACTCTCCCAGCCCGTCAACACCATCCTCTCGAGTGATCACGCCGAACAGGGGTTCCGGCTCTCGTGCAACGGCTACCCAGTCTCCGACGAGTTACGGATCGTGTTCAACGTGAAACACCTCCCCGAACTCGACGAACTTCGCCTCCCACCCGGGCCGTTTCGGCGGGCACAGTCGCGGTGAGGTCGTCCGATCGGTCGCGAACGGCTACGTCGTCTCCACAACTGTGTCCGCCGAAAGAGCGCGTTCAAGCAGCCGACTGTATCCGAACGACTGGCCCGGCTCGAACGAACAGGGGAACGCGTCGTCGATCACGGCGGAGCCGTACTCAACGAGAGACTCGGTCGGAACGTGTGGGCCCTCGACCTCGATACAGAACGTCCAGACGTTCCGTTCTCCGATCGATACGTCCGCGTACTCCGCTTCCACCTCAAAGTCGGGATCCGCAGGGAACGCCTCCGAGAGCTGGGTCGAGTTGAGGTGTATCTTCCGGCGCGACTTCTCGACCGGTATCCAGCGCCCCGTGGAATCGACATCGGGGAACTGCGGCGACTCGTCAAGGTCGAACGACCACTTGTACCACTCCTCCGCGGAGCCAACCAGCGTCTCACGCAGGCGAACCTCCGTCGAACCGAAGCGCTGCTTCACCTGTATCACGTCGCTGTCCCCACGGAGTTTCACGTTGAGCTCCGCGTCGCTCGGGTGGAGATACAGGTCAGTTCTACTGAGCGGCGGGCGGTCCCGGATCCGTTTGAACCACCGCTTCAGTTCCTCCGGAACCGATCCGTCCGCAAACCACCGGAGCTCCACGGTACGTGTCTCGTGAGTACGCATACGATCAAGTCTCGAAGTGCGTTCGCAAAACGCTGGTGCCCCTGCCGGGCACGCCCTCGCAACCTCATCGATGGATCTGTCTCGTGAGCGTGAACACGAACAGCGCGACAAAGAACGCGCCGACGAACCCCTCGACCGCGCTCACGACCCGAACGAGGAGAGTCGTCGTCTCCGCCGGCGGGCCGACAATAAACGTGATGAAGCTCTGAAAACTGAACACGGCGTAATCGATCGGTCCCGGGTTCTCGATCCCGCTGAGCGACGGTTGCGTTACCAGATACACGGCGGTGAAGAGGGCGACCGTCACGATCGACGCCCCGATGACTCGGAGCGGTCGTTCCCCGTAGCCGGTGGTCGCGCCAAGGAGCAGGTTTCGCCCCCACTGTGTCGCGCGTCGTACCCGGTGGCCGAGCGAGCGGCTCGGATCCTGCGCTGCGTCCCGGTGGCAACGGCGTCTGTACCTACGTTCGCGTTGAAAGAAGCGACCGGACGCCGTGCTGTCTCCCACCGCTGAAGCACCGTTCTTGGCCTTCAGGTACGTCGTCTCGAGCGTCCGCGCGTCGGGAGTCGGTGAAACGGTTTGAAGCCGATCACGCAGACCGGCGGCTCCCTCCGACAGTTCGACGCCGGCCACGTCGGTGTCCGGTACCGTCGCCGGCGTGGAGTCGACGGGTATCGTCTTGACCAGTCGTTCGGCCCGGGACCTCGCGACGGCCGCCGTATCCACGTCGGCGTTCGAGCCGTCGATAGCCTCGAACTCGACAACGTTGTATTTCCCCGTACCGGAGAGCACGCTCGTCTCGACGGCCGAGTGGAGGTCCGTTACCGTGGCCAACATCAGCTCGTTCACCGCAAGCATTTCGGGCTCGTATCCGAGCGTGTGGATCTCGTATCCGACGGCGTCAAGATCGAAGCCGGGGAGTTTCCCGAACTCGAAGCCGTCGAAATCCGTGTTGAGGAATCGGAGTCGAGAAAGGAGAGGATCAACCGTCTCGCCCCCGACGTCGATTGAACCAATCCGGGCGTCAGTGAAATCGTAGACGATCGTGTCGTTCGGGGGCTGTTCTAGCCGACCAGTCGCGATGTCCGCCCCGTCACATCGGACGTATCCAACGTTCGTGCCGATCGTTGTCGGCGTCAACTCGATCGATCCGTCGATGGTTGTCCCGCTCAGGGAGAGCGGACCGGCGAACGAGACGTCGGTCAGGTCGAGCTCGCCGAACCGGGAGTCGGCCATCGAAACAACCCCCAAGGACGCTTCGGGAGCCCCCGCCTCGTCGATGTCTACCCGCTCCAGTCTGAGTCGATCGAAGCGGCTGCCGTCTAGGCGGAGCTTTCGCGGGCGCGCGCCACGAAAAGTCGCGCCGACGGCGTCGATTGTGGAGAAGTGGAAGCTCCGACCACCTATGAACTCCGCGTTAAGGTAGGTGAAGCTCGCGTCGTTGAGATATGCCCCGCCGGTGACGGTTGCGTTCGAGAAGGTCGCGATGTCGATAGTCGCGTCGAAGAACCCGACCTGCCCGAGTTCGGCGTAGAGGAAGTTGGCGTGGTCGATGGTCACGCCGTGGAAGTTGGCGTACTCGATGGTAGACTGATAACACCGGAACAGTCCCATCTCGCTGTCGTCGAAGTAGGCTCTGCCGATCGTCGCCTGGTCGAACTCGCTCGTCCGCAGGGTTGCCCCCTGAGCGAACAGTCGTTTCCACGTCGAGTTCGTCGCTTGGAAGTGATCCACGGTCGCCTCCCGGAGGTCGACCGGGACGTCGAAGTCAGCCGAGTCCGCCTGTACGGTCCCTATATCCGCACACCGGAGGTCGATCGGGAAGTTGTCCGATCCTCGGAATCGCTCGTCTTCCAGAACGAGCGTCTCGACGGTCGCGCCGATGAACTGCTTCCGGTCACGTCGAGTCTCCCTGTCTAAGTCCGGATCCGTCGAACGGATCCGTCGGATCGCCTCCCGTGAAACGACCGCCGAGTCGGGACGTGCGTCTTCCGGCGCGTGAAACGGACACCGCCCCTCGATCTCGGCGTGATGCGAACACTCCCAGTATCCGTCCTCATCCGTATCGAGTCGCGTTCGCGTCCCGGCCATCGTCTCCTCGCGTTTGTCAGTGGGGATCTTGTCACGGTGAAGTCGAAACGAACAGCGATCCACGGGATCGGCTCGCTCCCCATCGGTCATATTCTGGGGTCGACAGGAGTCGTATTTAATTTTGTCATCAGGTGTCACCCACCGTCGGTCCGGACCCCTTCCCCGGAGCGAATATTCGCCTCCAGTCCGAGGCCGATGACCGAGCCGAATCGGTCCCAGACGACCACCAGCGACGGAACCAACACGATCGAACACAGGTAGGCGTAGAACACGCCGAGCGCGAGCAACGCGCCGAAGTCTTGGATCAGTGGGATAACGGCGAGCCAGAGCACGCCGAGACCGGTGACCGTGGTGAGCATGCTCCCGGTGAGCGCGCCCGCGGTACCGCCCATCGTGACTTCGA
>CAYRWH010000177.1:0-4300 GCA_964427935.1 uncultured Halobellus sp.
GAGTCGTTCGAGTAGAACCCGCTTCGTCCGGCTCTTCGCTCCGCGTCGTCCGACATCTCACTCCGTTCTGCCACCGTCCGCTCCGTCCGCATCCTGCTCGCCGTCTCGACGCAGCTCCGCGTCCGCGAACGCCCGGATCCGCGCTCTGTCCTCCGCGCTCATCTCGACCGCTCGGGCACTCTCGATCTGTCCGTTCACGACCGCGTTCTGTTGTGGGCCCCACACCTCGGGCGGGTGTTCGTTTATATACTCCGCCCATCGGATCACCTGCTCGTAGCGGGGCGGTCGCTCGGCGTCGTCGTCGGCTTCGGCCGAGCCGTCCTCAGGCGTTCGTGAGTCGCTCATAGCGATCCTCGACGTCGAGTCGTTCGACCCATACTTCGAGCCGGGCGCGGGAAAGCGTTTCTCCAAAGAGGGTATAGAGGTGCGCAGCGTCCTCGAGATCGGTTCGGCCCCCGAGCGAGAGCTTATAAGCGATCTGGAGTTCGAGCGGACCGATGGGGATCGTGTGACCACCGACGTGTGCGTCCACCGTGTTCGCGAGAGAGGCGTCATCAAACTCATCGCTCGGGAACTTCACCTCGAGGTGCGGGCTCATCTCGCCGTCGGGAGCGACCCAGATGTTCGTCTCGTTTTCGAGGTTGCCGTACATCTCGGAGAGCGGCATCGCGGGACCCCAGTACCCCTCTCGCTGTAGTTCGGCGACGAGCTCGTCGATCCGCTCGGCCGAACAGCGCTCGATGAACACGTCGATATCCTCGGTCGACCGCGACCGCCCGGCGAGGATCGCGACGTAGCCGGCGACGAAGACGTGATCGATGTCGAGCCCGGACAGCGTTTCGGAGAAGCCGATCGCGAGCTCGTCGAGCCGGTTCGGCTCGCGGTCGACGACGAGCCCGCGCTCGGTGAGTTCGACGCCGGACATACGTGTCCGTCCGTGCGGCATTATATAAACATCCCCGGCGGGACGCTCCGCTGGGAGCGATCCGACGGCGGACCATGCTCACTCCCGCCCCGGCCACCCGGTTCAGCTGCCCTTATGTATCCCCCGGACGGATCCGCGGGTATGGCCGATCACTCCCACGAGCCCGACCCGGACGCGCGCGTGACCGCCCCGATGCAGGAGTTCGGTACCCGTGAGGTCGCTATCGGTGCGGCCGTCACCCTGATTGGGGTCCTGCTCGCGTACGTCCTGCCGGCGCTCCTCGTCTGATTCCCTCACGTCGACGCAGAACGGTTCGTTTCAGTCCGACTGTTTTCCGCGAGCACCCGCGCTCACAGCCCCGGCTCGCTATGGAGTCGCCGCCGAGACGGCGGCTATCGAGACCGACAGTCGTCCCCAACGTCGATCATGGTGAAGTCGGTCTCGTCCGCCCCGTCGGCCGACCCGCGAGGGTACCACGCTAACGGGTGGTCGGCAATGAGGTCGATAGTGACGGGTTCGTCGAGACCGAACTCCTCGACGTGATTGTGGAGGCAGTGGACCGACTCGCCGGAGTCGAGTTCGACCCGGTAGATGAACGAGGGGCCGACGTACTGCCGAGCAACGACGACGCCGTCGGCGACGTCGGGGTTTGCGGGCGTCGCGCGCAGGTCGTCTGGGCGGACGAGCACGTCCACGGGTGCGCCGTCGTACGTCGTGTCGTATCCCTCCAGCGCGGCGGCGTTGAACGTGCCGACGCCGGTCTCGACCTGTCCGTCACACAGACAGCCCTCGAGGAAAGAAGCCCGACCGAGGAAGGAGGCGACGAACTTCGACTCGGGGCGCTCGAAGACGCCCTCTGGACGACCAACTTGCTCTATCGATCCCTCGTTCATCACGGCGACGCGGTCGGAGATGGACAGCGCCTCCTCCTGGTCGTGGGTCACGGAGACTGCGGTGACGCCCGCGGCCTTCAGGATTCGACGGACCTCCTCTCGCATCTCCACACGAAGCCGGACATCGAGGTTCGAGAACGGTTCATCAAGGAGGAGCACGTCGGGTTCGGGTGCGAGCGAGCGGGCGAGCGCGACCCGCTGTTTCTGTCCGCCGGAAAGCTGGTCGGGCGTTTTTTCGCCATGGGTCGGCATATCGACCAATTCGAGTAGTTCGTCGACGCGAGCCTCCGTTTCGTCCGTGTCGGCGTCATCGAGTCCGAACGCAATGTTCTCGCGGACAGTGAGGTGTGGGAACAGCGCGAAGTTCTGGAAAACGATACCGACATCCCGACGTTCGGGCGGCACAAACGAACTCTGGTCGGCGACCTGCTCGCCGGCGAGAGTGATCGAGCCGGCCGAGGGCTCCTCTAACCCCGCGATCATCCGAAGCATTGTCGTCTTTCCACACCCAGACGGTCCGAGGAAGGTGAGCAGTTCACCCCGTTGTACGTCGAGTGAGAGCCCGTCGACCGCACACTCAGGGCCGAACTCCTTGGTGACATCCGTGAGCGTGAGAACCGGATCGGCCGCGGTCGCGTTGTCGGCTGTCGTTCCGTTCGAGGCGAGTTCGGCGGAACCGTCCGCGTCGGAACCGATCGATGACTCGCTCACGCTCTCGGGTGACCGTCTCGAATTCGTTCGTTGCGTGTGAGCCATGATGGCGATAGTCGAGCACCGGTTTTCCGGCGTCTCGTCGTTGTGCGACATATTTTAGGAGAACCTAAAAGCGTGTCGTTCGATCGCGTCGGCTGGGAACACGGGGCAGAGTTCGTAGCCTGAACACGAGCCGAGGTGTACGTGAACGTGGATCGCGGGAGTATCAGGCGAGTTCGCGGGCGATCACGCCGCGCAACTCCCGGATCGTGTCGGCGTCGACCGCAAGCGACTCGTCACCGACGGAAACGGAAAGCGTCCCGTCTGTCGTCACGTCACCGAGCCGGAAGACGGGGAGATCACCCGCGAGCGACGCGACCGCATCGGGGTCCGTGGTCTGAACGACGAGTCGACCCGGCGTCTCCTCGAACGCGGCGACATGGTCCGGAAGGGCGACATCCGCGCCCGCGTCGTCGGAGACCAGCTCCGCGAGCGCGACCGCGAGCCCCCCGTCGCTCACGTCGTGGGTGGCGAGCGTGGCGTCGTGGCGCGCAACCGCCGCGAGCGACGCAATCGCCGCGCCGGGCTCCGACGGAAGCGACGGGAACCGGTCGGAGCCGCCGGCGGCGGCAAGGTACGCGGATCCCCCGAGTCCGTCGCCCGCGTGTCCAACAAGGAGGAGTTCAGAGTCGTCTGCCGCGTCAGCGTCAAGCGCGGCGGGCGGGGCATCGTAGCCGGCACGGGTTCCGAGCAGCGCGAGCGTTGGCGTCGGGGGGATCGGTCCCTCGACGCTGTCGTTGTACAGCGAGACGTTGCCACCGACGACGGGTGCGTCGAGCGCGCGGCAGGCGTCCGCAAGCCCGTCGACGATGGACTTGAACCCGCCGTACACGTCCGGTTTCTCCGGGTTGCCACCGTTGAGACAGTCGACAGCGGCGAGCGGGGAGGCCCCCTTCGCCGCGAGGTTCGTTGCGTTCTCGAATGCGACTGCCCGAGCCCCATCGTAGGGCGCGACGCTCGTCCAGCGCGGGTTCGCACCCGAGGAGAGCGCGAGGCCAACGCCCGCAGAATCGAGGGTAGCGTTCCCAGCCGTGTCCGCCGTCCCGATCGTCTCGCGCATCGCGATAAGTGCCGCGTCGTCCCCGGGTTTCATCGCTGTCCGAGTGCCGACCTCGTGGTCGTACTGTCGGTACACCCAGCGTTTACTCGCCGTGTTCGGGTCGGCAACGACCGCCTCGAAAACATCCGCGAGCCCGGGATCAGGGAGGTCCCGCTCGGGGGTAGGCGGGGTGGTCGCTGCGAGGTCGTTCATCGGCGCGCCGTCCGCAAGGAACTCGGCGTCGGCGTCGACGACCGTCTCCCGGCCATCGGTTCCGGGGCCTTCGAACGTACAGACGTAGTTGCCGTCGGTCACCTCGCCGATGTCCGAACAGCCGAGGTCGAACCGGTCCGCGAGTTCGCGAACGCGCTCGACGTTCTCGGGTGCGACCTCGTAACACATCCGTTCTTGGCTCTCGGCGAGCAGGATCTCCAAGGCGTTCATTCCCGGTTCGCGCTGGTGAACGCGGTCGAGTTCGATGTGCGCGCCGAGTCCGCCCTTCGCAACGAGTTCGGAAGAGGCTCCGCCCAGCCCGGCCGCGCCGAGGTCGCGCGCCGACAAAACCAGATCCTCATCGACGAGCGCCTCGTTACACTCGATCAGGCGCTTCTCGGCGTAGGGGTCGCCGACCTGTACCGCGGGGCGGTCCTCCGTCTCTGCGTCCTCGGCGAGGTCCTCGCTGGCGAACGA
>CAYRWH010000178.1:0-4240 GCA_964427935.1 uncultured Halobellus sp.
AGTACATCGAGAAGGGGAGCTTCGTGATCCGCGGCGACCGCACGTACTTCGAGGACGTTCCCTGCCGCGTTGCGGTCGGCATCCAGTGCGAGCCAGTGACGCGTGCGATTGGCGGGCCACCCGAGGCGATCACCGACCGCGCGGCCGCGTCCGTGACGCTTGAACCGGGAATGTACGCCCAGAACGACGCCGCGATGATGGTGTACCGCGATCTCAAAGAGCGGTTCGCCGACACGTCGTTCGTGCGAAAGGTTGCGAGTGCGGACCAGTTACAGGAGTTCCTTCCCGCAGGCGGCTCGGATATCATCGGGTAGTCGGAGAGGCTCCCGGAACGCGATGTTTTCAAGCCCGGAAGCCGGAGGAGAAATATGAGCTTTGAGTCGGTGCCCGACGGCTGGCGGGTGTGGAACAAGGAGCCGAGCGGCCGAGTCATTCTCACCTTTCGGCCCGACCAGTTTGACGGCGACGATCTCCCAGCGGCGTGTCTACCGACCATCTATCTGACCAATGGGTCACGACGGTCCCGTCCGGGTGCGGGTCAGTACGCCACCGACCAGTGGCACGTCGTCCTCTACTTGGAGCCCGAAATAGAGGCCGTCGCTGAAACGTACGAGACCCGTTCAGCGGCGGTCGATGGGACCCTTAACGTTGCCGCCAGGTTTGCCGCGGGCGACGTAGATTATCGGGCGGCCTATCAGGTGCCGAGAGAGGAGTATTTCAGTCGGTTGGACGAACTCGTCGGGTAGCGTTCGGAGTGGTTCGATCCACGTTCGTGGATATATTCCACTCGTGTTACGGAGAGAACGCCATGAACACGAGGGTTTTTATTCGAGCCATGCGGAGCGTTGGCCATGCAAACCGGTGGGGACCACTCCGGCGACGAGCCGCGTGAGAAGTGCGGAATCGTCGGCGTTTCTCTCGCGGATAGGGCGGCCGCACGACCGTTGTACTACGCGCTGTACGCCCTCCAGCATCGTGGACAGGAGTCGGCGGGAATCGTCACACATGACGGGTTCCAACAGCACAGCCACGTTGAGCGCGGCCTCGTCGGGGACGCCTTCGAACCGGGTGATCTCGAGTCTCTCGCGGGCGCGACCGGGATCGGTCACGTCCGCTACCCGACCGCCGGTAGCCTTGATAAGAGCTGTGCACAACCCTTCTCCGTCTCTTTTAAATCCGGTTCGCTCGGCCTCTCACACAACGGGAACCTCGTCAACGCCGACGAGGTTCGCGACGAACTTGCGGCGGCCGGCCACGCGTTCACCTCCGATGGCGATACGGAGGTGATCGCCCACGATCTCGCGCGGAACCTACTGGAAGAAGACCTCGTTCGGGCGGTCAAACACACGATGGAACGGATCCACGGCTCGTATTCGTTAACCATCACTCACGACGATACGGTGCTCGGCCTCCGTGATCCGATGGGGAACCGACCACTCTGTCTCGGACAAGTAGAGGACGGCTACGTGCTTGCCAGCGAGTCTGCCGCCATCGACACGCTCGACGGGGAGCTGATCCGCGATGTTCGTCCCGGCGAACTCGTCGTGCTCGAACCCGACGGCTCCGGATACGACACGTATCAGCTCGTCGAAAACGACACCACCGCCCACTGCTTTTTCGAACACGTCTACTTCGCGCGTCCCGACTCCGTCATCGACGGCTCGCTCGTATACGAGGTTCGACGCGAGCTCGGCCGCCATCTCTGGGAGGAGTCCGGCGTCGAGACGGATGTCGTCATGCCGGTTCCAGACTCGGGGCGTGCGTTCGCATCCGGGTACGCTGATGCGGCAGCCGAGGTCGATGCCGACGGGAATGCCCGAGCAGAAGACGACGAAACGATCGAATTCGCAGAGGGGCTGATGAAAAACCGATACGTCGGTCGGACGTTCATCATGCCGACACAGGACGAGCGCGAGCGGGCGGTTCGGCTGAAACTCAACCCGATCAAGTCGACCGTCGAGGGAAAGACGGTAACTATCATCGACGACTCTATCGTCCGCGGAACGACGTCGACACAGCTCGTCGAACTGGTCCGGGAGGCGGGTGCCGAGGAGGTTCACCTCCGGATCGGTGCGCCCCCCATCGTCGCTCCGTGTTATTTCGGTATCGACATGGCGACTCGCGAGGAGCTCATCGCCGCAAACGGCTCGATCGAGGAGATACGCGAGACGATCGAGGCAGACTCGCTGGCGTATCTCTCGATCGACGCGGTCGCGGACGCGCTTGAGTCGAGCCGGGCGGACCTCTGTCTCGGCTGTGTAACCGGCGAGTACCCGTTCGATGTCGAGGGAGAGGAGACGGACCGGACCGTCGACAGCCCGTCTCCCGGCGCGCCGGCGGCCGACGATTAAAAAGGCACACCTCTCGCCGTTCACCGCCGAGTTGAGTAACCGGTCCAGACGGTATCGGGAGGTTAAATACGCGGTCGAATAGACGTGCGGGTATGAGATCCAACGCCCGGGACGCGTCGATGAGTCGTCGCGGCCTTCTCCGCACGGGGGCCGCGGGCGTCGCGGCGACGGCCGGTGTCGCCGCGAGCAGTGGTACCGCCGTCGCTGCTTACGACGGATGGCTCGACGACGTAGACAACTACGACGGAACACACGACTACCGTGGGCAGGACGAAGTCCGGATCGAAGTGGGTGCGGGAGAAAACGGACTCCGCTTCGGCCCGGCCGCGGTCCTAATCGACGAGGGGGCGACTGTCGTCTGGGAGTGGACGGGTGAGGGCGGGGAGCACAACGTCGTCGATGAGGGCGGAGCGTTCGAGTCGGAACAGACCGCCGAAGCGGGCCACACGTTCGAACACACATTCGACGGCGCGGAGGAAGGCGACGTGTTCGAGTACGTCTGTGAACCCCACGTCGGCGTCAACATGCTTGGTGTCGTCGCGGTCGGTGACACTGACGACGACCTCGTCGAACCGGACGACGATGACGGCGACCCCTACGGAGGATGGTTTGACGACGTAGCCAACTACGATGGAACACACGACCGGCGTGGTCAGGACGAAGTCCGGGTCGAAGTCGGTGCGGGAGAAAACGGGCTCCTGTTCGACCCTGCGGCGGTCCTGATAGATGAGGGAGCGACCGTCGTCTGGGAGTGGACGGGTGAGGGCGGCGAACACAACGTCGTCGATGAGGGCGGCGCGTTCGAGTCGGAACAGACCGCCGAAGCGGGCCACACGTTCGAACACACCTTCGACGACGCTGAGGAAGGCGACGTGTTCGAGTACGTCTGTGAACCCCACGTTGGTGTCGGAATGCTCGGCGCGGTCGCGATCGGTGACATCGATGACGAGGTCGTCGGCGGCGAGGACGCCGAGGCCAGTGAAGACGGCGCGCCCGCTCGTCAGCTCACTATGCAGGACCTCGGCGCGCTCGCGCTCGGTCTCGGATTCGCCGGCGCGCTGCTCGTGCCGCTGTTTTACGCCGCACACCGGAAGGCTAGCCAGAACGAGTAGCCCGGCCGGTTCGTTCTCGTCAGTAGATCTGATGGAGCAGTAGGTACACGCCGATACCCATCGAGAAGGAGATCAGCCACAGGACCGCACCGACCATCCCGACCTGTGCGTGACGGGTGTGGTACAGCTCTTTGTATGGCCGAGTCGCGGCCAGCAAGAGGGCATAGAAGACGAACGGAATACAAACGATTGCGAGGAGGATGTGGACGGCCAAGAAGGGAAGATACACGAACGTGTACACCGCCTCTGGCCCGGGAAACGCAACGGTTCCGACAAGTATCAACCGATACAGATAGCCGACGAGGAACGCCGAGAACAGCGCGAACGACGCTAGCATGAACGCTCGATGTCGTCTGACGTTTCCGCGCGCGATGGCGCGCCAGCCGAGGAGGATAGTGACGATTGCGCTCGCGGAGATGACTGCGTTGAGGTGTGGAATCGCGTCGAGAACGGCGTCGCTTGCGCGTGGCAAGAAGCTATTCGGAATGACGCCGCCGACCGCCCCGAAGACGAGCGCGAGCGCGACGGCGGAGAGGACGCCCGTCAACAGCGGGACGTTC
The DNA here is from genome assembly GCA_964427935.1 of uncultured Halobellus sp. Taxonomy (GTDB): domain Archaea; phylum Halobacteriota; class Halobacteria; order Halobacteriales; family Haloferacaceae; genus Halorubrum. The sequence continues at coordinate 4,024 of CAYRWH010000178.1, forward strand.
TCGCGGGCCCAGTCGTTCATGTTCGCATCCACGAGCGGATCCCCCAAACGACTGCCGGTTTTGGCGCTCATTGATTCGGAGGGGGTGTGGTGACAACGCCGGACACGGCGGTGTCGAATGGAAGGGCTTTTAATCGGGGACAGGGTACGACGAAATGCGAAAAACACCACGAGCGTGGGTAGCCAAGCCAGGCCAACGGCGCAGCGTTGAGGGCGCT
>CAYRWH010000179.1:0-4195 GCA_964427935.1 uncultured Halobellus sp.
CTCCGTCGTCTCCCGCTCCGTCGTCTCCCGCTCCGTCGTCTCCCGCTCCGTCGTCCCCGGCCTCGTTTTTCGTCTCTCCCGTGAGAAACGCCTGATCGATCCCGACGACGACCGGCGCATCCGGATTCGACCCGTCCGACTCCGGCGTTGCCTCCGGCAGCCCCGTCGTCAGGTCGAATGCGTCGTCAATCGCGATGTCGGCGGGCTCGAACCCGAACTGGTCAGTAAACGCCGCACTGGCTGCTATCTCCCGCTGGAGTTCTGTCATCGACTCGTGGGAGAGCGACGGATCGGGTCGGAACTCGGGCCGCAGCGTCCGGGACATCTACCGCCGACCCGGGCCGCCGGGACCGCCGGGGCCACCCGGACCGCTGGGACCACGGATCCCGCCACCCGATCGCATCCCACCGCGGCCGCGCGCCGAGTTCGCGAGGCTCTCGTTTCGTCGACCGAAGGCGAGGCCGACGACGAAGCCGATCAGGTGTGCGAGGTGGGCGATGTCGTCGAGACCCACGGCGACCGCGAGACTCGGGTCGACCACGAACGCAACGGATATCGCCGCCGTTCCCCACGTGAGGTACTTGAGCTTCATTGGGATGATGAAGAACAGCAGGATCTCGAGGTTCGGCCGCCAGATAGTGAGCACGCCGAGGATCGCGAACGTCGCGCCGCTGGCCCCGAGTACCGCCACCGGCGCACCCGTGAGCACCCCCACCAGCGCATGGCCGATTCCCGCAACCACGCCGGCAACGAGGAAGAAGCCGAGAAACTTCTTGGATCCGACCGCGCGCTCGACGAGCGGGCCGAAAAAGAACAGCACGATGCTGTTCGCGATGATGTGGAACAGTCCAACAGGATCGTGCGCGAACACCGCCGTCACCCACGTCCAGACCTGCCACAGTGCGTTCGACTCGAGGACGAATAGTTGATTGTGAAGCGCGCCGCCGCCGACGGCGAGCGCGACCCACTGCCCGACCATCGTGAGCCACATAGCCGCGAGCAGAACGTACGTCGCGTTTCCGCGGAAGTACCCCACGATACCGCCGGTGCTCGTCGCTCGACTCGCGCGGCGCTTTACGCGTCCTGCGATCCCGTCGTCGTCGTCGGCAGCGCGGTTGCTACCGTCGACACTGTCGTCGAAGCCGCTGTCGAAGACGGCCTCGGGATCGTCCCACTCGGAGAGTCCGGGACAGTCGTGGTTCTCCGGCAGCCGATGCTCCCCACAGAAGGTCTTTCCGCACCGCTTACACTGGTACGGGAGGTTCTCGTACTCCCCACACTCGTCGCACGTCGCCATTACCCGGAGTTACGGGGGCGCTCGTAAAGCGGTTTGGCTCTCGGACGACGGTGCCAACACTCTATACGCTTCGGGTTTGTCACCTCGATAACGATGCTCATCGGGATCGTCTCTGACACCCACGACGACCTCGCCGCCGTCGAGGCGGCAATCGACCTGTTCGAATCGGCCGGCGTCGACGCTATCGTCCACTGTGGCGACTTCGTCGCGCCCTTTTCAGTGACCCCGTTCGATGTCGGCGGCGACGACGCGCCCGACTTCTACGCTGTCCGCGGCAACAACGACGGCGAGTGGGCGGTCGAGTCGACCGTCGAGTCGTTCGGCGAGTATCTCGGCGAGGCGGGAACGCTCTCGTTCGAGACGGACGCGCGGGTCCAAGGTGGGAGCGAGGGGGACGCGGTCGAGATCGCGGTCACCCACGGCACGAGTTCCGTCGTCGTCGACGCGCTCGTCGACTGCGGCGACTACGACTACGTGTTCCACGGCCACACCCACGCACACGGCGTCGAGGAGCGTGACGGCACCGTCCGCGTGAATCCGGGCGGGATGCCGATCCCGGTCGAGGGCGCGGACGACGCGTTCCACGCCGCGACACTCGACACGACCCGTTCCGGCGTTGGGGCGGTCGAACACCACCAGTTGGGTTTATAAAAGGAACGCGGGCGGTTCGTCTGCGAGTCCTGCCCGACTACCCCTCGTGCCCGGCCATCTCCATCAGATCGGCGAACTGCTCGGTGTCGAGCGCATCCTCGTACACGATCCCGGTGAGCATGCCGCCGGGATACGTGTCACCGTTCATCACGTGGTTCACCTTGTGACAGTGCATCGCGTAGATGCCCGGGTCGGCGTCAGCGGTGAACTCAAGCGTCTTCCGTTCTGCGGGCGACAGCGGAACGACATCCTCCTTGTGTCGGGTCGCCTCCGGAATCGTGCCGCCGTCCTTCTCGACGACCTCGAACCGGTGGTTGTGAGTGTGCATCGAGTGGGACTGATAGCCGTTGTTGGTGACGTGGACCCGCACTCGATCGCCCTCCTCGACTATCATCGGCGAACCCTCTTCGGGATGGAGACTGTAGGGGGCACATCGACCGTTCACCGTGAACGCGTCCGGGTTGCGGTCGCGGTGGCTGAAGGAGACGTTGCCGCCGGCAGTCGACGCCGACAGCCGAGTGTCCCAGTCTTTCACCGTCATGAAGAACTCCTTGTCCGGCGGTTCGTAGTCGACGGGGTCGACGCGGAGGATCCCGTACATCCCCAGATCGAGGTGGTTCTGCGTCTGGAAGTGGCAGTGGTAGAGGTGCGTCCCGGGGACGTTTGCGGTGATCTCGTAGGTCTCCGACTCTCCAGGTCCGACCTGTCGCCCCGTCGTCGTCGGCGCGCCGTCGTCCATCCAGCTTTTTTCTAGCGCGTGGACGTGGAACGTGTGGGGACGGTTGTGCTCGGAGTTGTCGTAGGTGATCTCCATCTCGGTGCCCTCCGTGACGCGGAGTATCGGCCCGGGCACGCTCGGCTCCGTGTCGGTGGTCTTCCATCCCCACACCTCGGGGAGGTCCCACGGCCCGCCACGGCTATCCTCACCGAGGAGTTGGTGACGACACGGCTCTGTCGAGAGCGTCACCGCGCCGTCGCTCTCGTCGAGGTCGATCGTCTGCGGCGGTGCGGTGTAGGGGTAGTCCGTCTCGACAGCCGTCGAGTCACCGGCCGACCAGTCCGGAGCCTGCTCGACGACCGTTTCGGTGGCCCCGTCAGGGTCGGGGTCGGTTCCGGACCGCCCGCTCACCTGTGGCCCGGTGCAGCCCGCGAGTCCCGCGGCTCCGACCGCTGCCGCTGCGGAGAGAAAGCCGCGTCTGGAGGTCACGCGTCGGTCGGATCGGTTCTTGTCTTTCATCACGGCTCGGTGTTTGAGTCGAATGTGAATAAGACGGGTACAGGATGCTCCCCGTGTGAGAACGCGGGCTGAGGACGTGGCGTTTATATATCTTCGAAGACCTCTGCCAGCGCCAGCGACTGTTAGACCAGCCAATTCGTTTCCTCGGTCGTCGCGTCGAACCGCCGATATCGGTACCATCGCCGACATTGTGTCTCTATCAGTATCGTCACCACCCCGAGTTTTATCGCCATACCGACGAACTGGTTTCCATGAGACACGTACAGGGGCCGCTTCTCACGGTCAACCTGACGGAGCGGACGGCCACGACGGAGCCGATAGACGACCGATCGGCGGCGTTCGTCGGCGGTCGCGGGCTCAACACGCGGCTCGCGTACGAACGAATCCCCGTGGATGTCGACCCACTTGGACCGGCGAACCGACTGTACTTCTCGACGGGACCGATGCAGTACTCGCAGACTTCCTACACCGGACGGATGGCGGCGACGAGCGTTTCGCCGCTCACGAACGGGCTCTGTTCGTCGAACGCGGGCGGGTTTCTCTCCCGGAACGTCGTGGCGGCGGGCTACGGCGCGGTCGAGATTGTCGGCGAGAGCGACGAACTCCTCGCCGTCCACATCCGTGAGATCGACGCTGAGGGAACACCGACCGTCGAGTTCGAACCGGTCCCGGATCTCGTCGAAGCCACGGTTCCTGCGGTATCGGACCGCTTCGCCGACACGCACGGGATGGAGGCCGAACACATCGCGTGTATCGGCCCGGCCGGCGAGAACACGGTTCGGTTCGCATCGATCATGACCTCGGACACGCGGGCGTTCGGTCGCGGCGGCCTCGGCGCGGTGCTTGGCGCAAAGCGGCTAAAAGCGCTCACCTTTGACGGTGACAGTGTGGCGCAAAGCGCCACTAGCAGCCGGACGAAGTCCGGTGACAACGTGTCACAAGGTGCCACTAGCAGCCGGACGAAGTCCGGTGGTACCGACTCACCGCTGGACATGGAGTGGCCCGATGCG
>CAYRWH010000180.1:0-4193 GCA_964427935.1 uncultured Halobellus sp.
GAGACACTCGCTACCGCTATACAACCGAGGTGTGAGGCTTAACTAAAGACGGATGACTCTAACACTATGTCAGAAGAAGAGACAGACGATTCGGAACAGAAGCAAAGACAAAATTCGCAGTCGAGAGAGGAAGCTCTCGGTGGAACGAATAAAAAGGGCTATACCGGAGATGAAGACGAAGGCTCAGAAGGTGGATACGGATTCATCCGTCCTTCTGCTGAGTCTGGAGATTCTGAGGACTCAGATTCCGAGTAGACTTGGTTAAATGCTAAGCGCTTCTCTTCAGAATCTACTCCGTTTTCGTCGTCTATACAACCCGCGGCTGTAACGAGTGAAGCCGCACCACCGAGTTGGATGAATTTGCGGGGATCAACGCGGTCCAGATCTCTCCTGATTTAACTACATTTAAAAATAAATCTTTTATTATTACATATTCACACGATACCGCTGTATTCTCGTGATCGGCATTAATCATCTCTCTTCTGTCCTTTTTGATCAGTCCGACCACGGTCATTTGTCCGGCCGGTCACCTCCTCGAACCATTCGTACGGTGAGGTATGCGAGCCCCGCCGTAACCGCACCGCCCGCCACGATCTCACGCGTGCGGAAACCATACAGCGATCCCTCCTCATCGGTTCCTCCCTCGAGCTCTGTAGCCGCCTGTAACCGTGTCTCGAAGTCCGACTCCGCATCGCCTAACTCCGACAGCTGTACCCGGGCCGCCTCGATGTACTCCTCGAGAAGTCCCTCCTCGGCCAACTCCTCATGTGCCTCCACCACTGCCGTCGCCATCGTCAGCCCCGCCAAGCGACTGAATTGCGTCCCCCCGGACTCGCTCACGACCCCTGCCAGCGTCTCCGCGTCCGCCGCCTCCGAAACCGACCGCGCCCCGGCCGCTTGTTTCGCTCCCTCGACCGTCTCTCGTTCCGAGCCGTGGCGTTGCTTGTAGGTTCGCCGTAACTCGGACACCTTCTCGGCGGCCGTCTCAAACTCGCGGTCGGCGAGCGCCTCCGACAGCGCCGCGACCGAGTCGGAAACGTCGCTCATACGCCTTTCACCCCCGGAACGAAGCCCACGTCCCATCGGTCGTCGATGTCGGTCACCTCCTCCAACACCGTGTCGATGTCGGGAACCATCTCGTTGAGGTCATCGAGCGTCAGGGGGTCGCCGCGTCGTACGCCGATCATCCCGCGGGCGTGGATCGTCATCAGCAACTGGATCGTGAACTCACCAACGAAGGCGCCGATCGCCCGGACCGTGGCGACCGACTTCCCGGCTTGGAAGAGGATCGCGCCGATCAGCCCGGCGATCCGCCAGAGCGCCTCACCCCGCTGAACGCCGGTTATCAGCTCGTACACCGTCTCTAAGATGCTGATGAACTCCAACCGGCCGTCCAGTTCGTCCAAGAACGTCTCCGCAGTCGACGCGACTCGATCAAGCTGGCTGATCGCGTCGAGCGACGCCTCCTGCATCCCTTCGTCCGTGCCGGCAAGTCCCTCGTTTTCAACCGTTTCGGGTGAGAGCTGGCTGTTGAGATACGAGAGTCCAGCTTCGACGTTGGCGAACCGGTCGACGCCGACCGGGAGTCGGACGCCCATCGGAAGGAACTCGTCCCCTGTCTCGATCCGTCGTTGTATCGTGAGGTTCGCGACGGTCGCGGAGACGCGGTCCTCAACGATCGCGACGAACTGGTCGGCCGAGCCGTACTCCTCGGTCATCGAATCGCTATACAGGTCGTCGACCACGTCGTTGATCGCCGATAATGCTTCTGATTGCATAGCTTGAGAGACGCCAAGACTCACCAGGTCCTCGAGTGCGGAGTCGAGCTGTGATTCCGCGAACTCGCCGTCTGGGATCAGGTCGGCGAAACGGGAGTCGTCCGCGAGTTCGGTGAGAGAGACCTGTAGGAACGCGATCGACACGCCGAGTTTGACGACGAACTCGGTGGTGGTGACGCCGATCTGCTGTTGGTTACCCACGCCGTCGGTGACGGTGGTCACCCGTAGCAGTCGCTCGGAGACGTTCTCTCCGAAGACGAGTCGCCTAACGGCGTCCGTCGCGAGTTCGTCGTCGAGTTCCTCGGCGACGACGGCGTCCTGATACGTTTCGAGGAGCGCCTCCACGTCCTCCGTTTCGGAGAGATACGCGGCGAGGTCGTCGATGTCGCTCGCCATCGAGCGTTTGGCGTCGACCACTTCCGAGAACGACTCCGGAACGGTATCGTGGGTGTCATCGGGCGAGGACTCACCGGCCCAGGTATGGTGATGACCGAGCGTGCCCAGACGGACCCGTGAGTCGATGCTGTCGCCGTTGTTGGGGTCGGCGACTACCGTCGGTGACGACATAACCTCATCGCCAGTTCCGAAGTGCCATTGCTCGTCTCCCGTTTCCGCATCCAAAGCGTGTATTTTTCCACTGGACTGTCGGGTCCTACTGCCGATAAACACGGTTCCGTCCACAACTGTCGGCGATGATCTAATGGTCTCACTGTTGGTTTTGAAGCGCCATTGCTGGCTACCAGTTGCCTGATCTAATGCGTACACGTTGCCGTCGGTGCTACCGATATAGATGGATTCACCCGCCACTGTTGGCGACGAAATAACCCAACCGTCGGTTTCGAAGATCCACTCCTGTTCACCGGTCTGGGTATCCACCGCATACACGGTTTCTCCCATTCCATCCCCAAAAAAAACAGTGTCATCCGCTACCGTTAGAGCCGATCTGATCCCGGAACTGTTCTCGAAGCGCCATTGCTTGCGTCCTGTCTCTACATCGAGTGCATACATTTGGTCACTTCCAAGATAGACTGTTCCATCCACTGCTGTCGGCGACGAACGTACTTCGTAGGGTGTCGTAAAGGTCCACTCCTCGTCTCCCGATTCTGCGTCCAACGCGTGTAAGGCCCCGGAAGCACCGATTATCCCCACCCCGCTTCCGACGAAGAGAGTACCATCTACTACCGACGGCGACGATTCAATCCCTTCGTTGGTATCAAATCGCCATTGTTCGCTTCCCGTTTCTGAATCTAACGCATACACATCACTCCCACCTCCGAAGTATACGGTACCATTCAGCACGGTCGGGGACGACTTCACCGATCCGCCGGCTTCGAATCGCCATTGCTTATCTCCGGTCTCCGCATCCACTGCGTATATATTTCCTTCGTTACTACCGAAAAAAATGACTCCATTCACCACCGTCGGTGATGATTCGATAGGCCCGGAAGGTTGATCAAAAATCCACTGCTGTTCGCCTGTTTCTGTGTCAACCGCGTACAGCGTTTCATCATGAGATCCGACGTAGACGGTAGGCCCCTCGGCAACTGACTGTGCGCTAACTATCTGACTTGTGAGGCCTGCTGTCGCCACAGCACCGGTCGCCTGTAACAGCCGTCGGCGACTCCACGCGGTCGACGATCGGTCTCGGTCGTTGTCCTCCCCAGCCGTCCGTTCGGAACGGTCGGATTGTACGTCGGACGGACGCTCACTCATATATCCGCCCCGTCACTAGCTGGTTCTGCTTGTACGCGTCGTTCACTCCCATTGAAAAGTCAGATACGGAGCACGGACAAGTATCCTTCGGACGTGTAGAATCGGTGAACAGTCGAGGGTCCGTCTCGATCCGATATGGTCCGGCCAGACTCTCGCGTCCGGATCGACCGACCACCCCACCAAACACGTTCGATGGCTGTGTTGAATCGCTGTAAGGCGAATGGATTCACTGTTTGACGAAGCGTTTGATGTTATAGACGACACACATCAGCGCGATTTCGCGGAACTCACGGAACCATGACCGCGCTCGCACGGCAAGGCCGAGCGAGCGCTTGACAGCCGAGTTCACGGTTTCAGTCATTGAGCGCTGATTGTAGCGGTTATCGTCGATTCTGGCGTTGTGCGCGTGGTCGTACGGTGCGAAGATGCGGTGCTTGATCAGCGGTCTGATCCCGAGCTCACGCAGACCTTCGCGGAGCGATTGCTTGTCGTAGCCCTTATCGGCCGCAAGAGACCGCAGATCGCCGGCGTTTCGGCGGGCGATCTGCTCAGCGAGGTCTGCGTCGCCTCCTTCTTGATTCGTTGAGCAGTGAACGTCAATGACAGCCTGAGACGCTGTATCGACGATTTTCGTGACTTTGAGCTTCTGAACGCGGTAGCTGATTCGCTGGCAGTAGTGGCGGCTCGCTGGTGAGCGGTCGT
>CAYRWH010000181.1:0-4192 GCA_964427935.1 uncultured Halobellus sp.
CGGGCCTTGAACGCGCGATCATCGTTGGCGGCGAGAAATCCGAGGACCTGATCCGGGACGGAAAGTTCCTCAAGTTCGTCCTCGCTCGTCTTCTCGAAGGTATCCCGATCGATAGACATCGTTGAGCAGAAATACGGAGCTATCCGTAATGAGTGTTATGTGTGAAACTACTGAAACGCTGAAAAGGATACTTCAGCTGTACCCTCCCCGATACAGCATGTGGAACACTAAGTGAACGACTGGAGGATCGAACGAAGTGTCAGCAGAACTACGGTGACGGCATGTGCCGTCTCGTGACGCCCGGAGGCGACCACAGCGAACGTCAGCGGGGAGGCGTCGCATGTGGGGCGATACAGGGCGTCGGTCGGGTGGAGGGCGTTGGATGTCCCGAGGCAGCCGTCTCGCGGACATCGGTCGCCGCACCGAGCGTCACGCGTTTGGATCGAGGGGTGGACACGTATTCTACCTTAGTCGTAGACAGTTCGAACAGACCGTACAATGCGTACCAACCAAACGGAGCGGTCGATCAGAACGGTTCGACCGGGTCGTAACTACTCGAGTTTATGCTGGAACGCGAAAAAGACGCGGCGACCGATTCCGGTGAGATGAACCGTGTCAGAGCGCCCGACCGGTTCGAGTTCGACGTAGCCGCGCTCGCGGAGCGGGTCGAGGACGCGTGTTTCCAGCGCGCGGTACTTGGCGGTGCGGCTGTCACCGGCCTCACGGAGAAACGCGAGGTCGCGCTCGCGTGCCCACTCGATCAGGTTCCACTTATCCGTCGTCCGGCTGTCGTCAGCCCGGTCGTACAGCCGGCCGAGTATCGCAACCTGATCGCGGGTCGGCGCATCCATCGGGTACAGGGGGAGGTCGACGGTCCGTTCGACGCCCGTAGTGAGCGGCTCTTCGCGGACGTCGTGGCGGTGCGTGTCCGGTTCGACGCTGTAGGGTCGTGCGCCGACGATCATACACGCCATGGCGACGCCGACCGCGGCGACTCGCGGTCCCGTCGAAACGTTGGCGAACAGCCGGTCGCCGGTCCCGCTCGTCGGATTGTTGGCGCTGTCGGCGCGACCGTCATCTCCACCCCCGTGATGAGCGGCAACGGTCGTTGTCACACCCAACACGTCGTATACGTCTCCGAGTTCGACAGGAAGGGCTCGGACCTCGGCGAACGCGGCTACCGTCTCCCACGCCTCACGCTGGTACGCCGTGAGTCCGTCCGGGTCGACGCGGGTCGCGGCCGGGTCGTCGAAATCGATAGTGAGGTCGACGACGCCGCGATCCGCCTCGCGGTTCGGGGTGTCCGCAAGCAGATAGACGACATCGGCACGGTGCTCTCGAAGGGGCTCGACGATCCGGTCGTGTTCGTGTCCGAGCGGCACGATATGGACGCGACGCTCGGAGACGCGGGGGGCCGTAACGTCCATGGGTTTCACACCGACCGGGCCGATATAAAAGGGTACAGTTGACAGCCGCAGCGCCGCTCCCGGCTCAGGGCGTGGGCTCCTCGCTCAACAGTTCGACCAACAGCGCGTTCTGGGCGTGCATCCGGTTTTCGGCCTGATCCCACACCAGCGCGCGGTCCGATTCGAGTACGTCGTCCGTGACCTCCTCGCCACGGTGAGCGGGCAGACAGTGCATCACCTTTGCGTCGGTCCCGGAGAGCAGGTTGGTGTTCACCTGGAACCCGTCGAACGCGGCGAGTTTCTCGTCGCGCTCGTCTTCCTGTCCCATCGAGATCCACACGTCCGTGTACACGATATCTGCGTCGTCGACCGCGGCCTCCGGGTCCGTCGTCGGTTCGATATCCGCGCCGAAGGTGGCGGCTCTGTCGAAGACGGCTGGGTTCATGCTGTACTCGGCGGGTGTCGCGACCGACACGTCGATTCCCGCCATGGCCGCGCCGACAACGAACGACTGCCCGACGTTGTTACCGTCGCCGACCCACGCGACGTGGGCATCGTCCCCGACAGCCTCGCGGATCGTCAGGAGGTCCGCAAGCGTCTGGCAGGGGTGTGCCTCGTCGGTGAGCCCGTTTATTACCGGACAGTCGGCGTACGCGGCGAGCTCCTCCACATCGGCGTGATCGAAGAGTCTGGCCATCACCCCGTCGACGTATCGGCCGAGCACGCGTGCGGTGTCTCGGAGCGGCTCCCCATGGCCGAGCTGGAGGTCATCGGGACCAAGAAACATCGCGTGACCGCCGAGTCGGGTCATCCCCGTCTCGAAGGAGATTCGGGTTCGCGTCGACGGCTTCTCGAAGATCATCCCCAACGTCGTGTCGGGGAGTCGGGGGTCGGTGTCGCCCGCCTTCATCGTCGCGGCGCGGTCGAGCAGTGCGTCCAATTCGGCGGGAGTTACGTCGTCGATGTCGAGGAAATCGTCGGTAGCGAGTGGCATTGTGGTGTGTCGGTAGTCGGGTGGATGTCAGCTTGCGTGAGTCGAGTGTGTGCCAGCGTGCGTGAGTCGAGTGTGTGTCAGCGTGCGTGAGTCGAGCGAGCATCCGCGTCCATGGATGTGCGTGAGACGGTGCGTCAATGAAACGAGATGGCGTCACGGCGGGAGCCGCGACGCCTACCGTCGGTCCCGACAAACGTCGCTCAGCACGGTCGTCGCGCGGTCCAACTCCGAGAGCGGGAGCCGTTCGTCGGGCGCGTGGTCCAGATCCGAGTCGCCCGGGCCGTACGTGACCATCGGGCAGTCCCACGCGGCCGCAAAGAGGTTCATGTCGCTGGTGCCGGTCTTGCGGATCAGTCGAACATCGCCGCCTGCCTCCCGGATCGCGACGCGGAAGGCCCGCGCAAGTCCGGTGCGCGGGCTCTCCATCACCGGCGGGATCGGCTCCTTCCAGTGGACCGAGCCGGTCCGCATCTGCGCCTCGGCGAGTTCGTGAACCTCGTCGACGGTGCGGTTCGGCGGGACACGAAGCTGTACCTCCATCGTCGTCTCGACCGCCAACCCGTCTTCGGTGAGCCCGCCGTCAACATCGACGGGTTTCGCCGTCACCTGCTCGAACACCGGCGTGTCTGGATCGGCCGGATCGAACGTCGCCTCTACGTCGTGCCACCAGTCGATCGCGTGCTGGATGGCGTTCGGCTCCGGCCGGGAGCTGTGCCCGGACTCGCTCGTGTTCACGTACGTGCCCGCGAGGAACCCGCGGTAGCCGAGCGTGATCCCGTCCCAGCCCGAGGGCTCGCCGTTCACGACCGCACCGGGCGCGTCGCGGTCCTCGATGAGGAAGCGCGCGCCCCGCGAGTTGGTCTCCTCGCCGGCGACGCCGACGAACGAAACGCCGGTTTTCACCGCCGCGACCGCCATCGCGACGAGAGGGCCGGTGGCGTCCACCGATCCGCGGCCCCAGAGGACGGGCTCGCCAGCCTCGCCAACCGCGTCGTCCTCGGCTGCCGGCTTGACCTCCACCGGAATATCGCCCGGTACCGTATCAATGTGAGATGTGAGCAGCACGGCGTCGTCCGCAGGCGCGCGGACGTTACCGACCTCGTCGATCCACGCTTCTCGCCCGTTGGCCTCGAAGAAGTCGACGAGCCGCTTCGCAGCCTCCTCCTCCTCGCCCGACGGCGACGGGATCGACACCATGTCGTACAGCAGCTTACGGGCCGGCGTGTCGCAGGCCGCGGGGTAGCCGCCGCCGGCAACGAGGTCGGTTCCGGCCCCGGACGACGCGTCGGTGTCGGCCGTGGCGGAGTCGTCAGGGGTGGAGTTGGTCGTCGACCCCTCGGCGTCGACCGCGTCCGATTTGCGCTCTTTGCCAGTCGACATCACTCCATCACCTCCGCAATGGCGTCGACGACCGCGTCTGCGTGGTCGCGATCGATCGTCAGAGGCGGCAACAGACGCAACACGGTCCGACCCGCGGGCAGCGCGAGGATCTGGTGGTCGATCGCCAGATCACGCAGCAGACGGTTCGAGCCGCGTTTCACTTCGATCCCGATCATCAGTCCGTCGCCGCGGACCTCGCGGATGTCGTCGCCGAGGCGCGCTTCAATTTCCTCGCGGAGGTACGCGCCTATCTCGGCGGCATGGTCGGAGAGCCCCTCGCGCTCGATCACGTCGAGGGTCGCCCCCGCGGCCGCGGAGACGACGGGACCGCCAGAGAACGTCGAGCCGTGGTTGCCACAGTCCTCGGCGATCCAGTCGCGACACAGCGTCGCGCCGATCGGGAGCCCGCTGC
>CAYRWH010000182.1:0-4122 GCA_964427935.1 uncultured Halobellus sp.
CCGTCGTCCCGTTTTCCCGCGATCGAGTCGATTTCGTCGAAGAAGACGATCGCCGGTGACTCCTCGCTTGCGCGTTCGAAGACGTCCCGCAGGCGCTCCTCGCTTTCGCCCTTGTACTTCGACATGATCTCTGGCCCGTCGACCGTGATGAACGTCGCGTTGACCTCGTTGGCGACCGCACGGGCGATGAGCGTCTTCCCGGTTCCCGGCGGCCCGTACAGCAGCACGCCCTTCGGCGGGTCGACGCCGAGGCGGGTGAACACCTCCGGCTCGGAGAGGGGGAGTTCGATCGTTTCACGGACTAACTCCAGCTCCTCGTCGAGCCCGCCGATGTCTTCGTACGTTGCGCCCGCCGTGCGCTCCGCCGGCTCTCCGTCGCCGGCGGCAACCCCGTCGGTTCCGGGGGTGCCGGATCGACTGGGCCGACCAGCGCCAGCCGCCCCCGTGTTCGCTCCCGACTCCCGAGCGTCGCGTGCCGGCGTCGACCGGGAACCGCCGCTCCGGCTGCTGTCGGTCGATTCTCCGCTTCGAGAGTCGGTGTCCTCGCCGCCCTCGTAGACGACCTCGACGCTCGTCGACGACGACACACGAACCGTACCGGAGGGATCGGTCCGGTCGACAACGAACCGGAGCCCGCCGAGCCGCTCGACGTGAACCGCCTCGCCGGGTGTGACGGGTCGGTCGCGGAGGTCCCGAGCGAGCGCGCGCTCGACGACATCCCGGCTCACGTCCACGTCGGCGAGCGTAGCCGGCGCAGCAAGGACGATCCGGCGGGCGTCTGCGACCTCGATCGGACTGACCGAGACGGTGTCACCGACCTTCACGCCGGCGTTTGCGCGGGTGTCGGCGTCGATGAGGACAGTGCCGTCGCGCGCGTCTGCGCCGCCGGGCCACACTTTCGCGACGGCGGCGCGTTCGCCCTCGATACGGACGGTGTCGCCGCTGAGGAGGCCGAGTCGCTTGCGAGCGGTTTCGGGGAGCCTGGCGATACCGCGGCCGGCATCGCGTTTCTCGGCGGCACGCACCGTGAGCGTGACGCCTACGGTCTCGTTCATACCGCTCCTCGGGCCTGCCGACCCTTTACGTTTGCCCGACCGACCGGAACCCCCTTACCCCACGGGACCGCGAATGACGCCATGCAACCGACAGGCAATCTCCGCGGCGACGCCGTCCACGTCGGCGGCGATGCCCGTCAGCGCTTCTTCGACTCACGCGGGTACGGCCGCCCCCTCGAAGGGAACTCGATCGCGCTCTCACGGGTCGAGGCTGCCCACCTGCTCTTCCGTGGTGACCTCTCGGGCGTGACGCTTTCCGACACCGAATCTGACGACCCAACCCCCGTCGGCTTCGAGCGGTTCTTCGTCGACAGCGCCGCCGCAGTCGACCGGTTCGCGGTGCGGTATCTCGTCTACGCGGACCTGCGTGATCGAGGATTCTACCTCTCGCCGGCCCGCGACCCGTGGCCCGGCGGCAACGCCGACGTGGCGGAGACGGTCGATCTGGTCGCGTACGAGCGCGGGTCGACGCCGGACACGGGCGACGTTCACTACGCGATTCGAGTCGTCGGCGAACGCGAACCGATCCCCGCGAGCGGCGTGGCTGGCAAAACGCTCGCGGTCGTCGACGAGGAGAGCGATATCACGTACTTCGGCGTCGAGCGACCCGTCATCGACGGTGGAACCGAGTACGAGCCGCCGGCGGATCTGCGGGGCGTGCTCCTCTCCGACCGCGTCGTCGTCTGGGACGCGCCTCCAGCGCTGTACGAACGCGGGTTCTACGGCCAGCCCCTGACCGGGCGGGCCGCAGCCGTCGAAGATATCCTCCAACTGTCGCTGCTGGAGGCCGCGTCGCTTGCGGCGGACGGGCTGCTCCGGCTGGACGAGGTCGTCGCGACGGGCGACGGGGCGGACAATAGCAACGTCAGCGGCGAGGGCGTCGAGCAGGGTGCGGGCGGTGGGGAAGCGGCCGACGCCCTCGCGGCAGTTATTGCCCGCGGTCGGGCGGTCGAAGGCGACCGGTTCGACCGCCGACTGGCAACGTATCGGGAGCTTCGTGGACGCAACGCGGTGCCAAAAACGGGATTCAAATTCGGCGCGGACTTTCGGACGTACCTCGATGTTGAGAGCGTGAGCGACCTCCCACACTCCGAGCACCTCGTTCGGGTCGTGGATCCGGACCACACGTTCGCGCCGCGTGAGCTTTCGCTCGATGTCAGGCTCGCTGGTGGTGTCCGCAAGGAGTTAGTGTTCGCGCTGGCCGAGGGCGGGACCGGCCACACCGACATCGAGTGGCTCTCGGTTGGACGACTGACGCCGTGACCGTTGGATTCTGGGTAGTCACCCAGTTTTGCGTGACCTGCCTCGACAACCTCACTGCCAGTCGTCGCTCGGGATACAGTCCGCCGCCCGGGCCGTGATCCAGCGCGTCGTCCGCTCGTCCGGATCCCTGTCCGGCTCGAAGAACGTCACCTCATCCGCGGACCCGTCTTCCGTTCGACGACAGACGAGTTCCGGCGGCTCCGCGTGGACACGCATGGGAGACGTGGACATACGCGATGATTGTGCGTCCATGGGATAATAGGTGTTGGTTTCAGTCCCACAGCGAGAAAACAGCCCCGCCTTGCTGTGAATTTACTCGATATCGAGTCCGAGATCCGAACGCACCAGCTCTGACTCACTTATAAGCGAACAGGGACGCCGCGCTCGTCGAGATACGTTTTCGTCTCCTCGATCGAGTAGTCGCCAAAGTGGAAGATCGAGGCGGCGAGGCCGGCGTCCGCGTTCGCCTCGGTGAACACCTCGTACATGTCTTCGGGGCTGCCACAGCCCGATGAAGCGATGACAGGCGTCGAGACGGCGTCACACACTGCTTTCATCAGGGGAATGTCGTAGCCGTCTTTTGTTCCGTCCATATCGATGGAGTTGACGAACAGCTCGCCTGCGCCGCGCTCCTCAGCTTCTTTCGCCCACGAGACCGCGTCGATCCCGGTGCCTTCACGACCGCCCTTTTTTGTACACTCGAACCACACGGTCTCGCCGTCGGCGTCCTCGTAGAAGTGTTCGCCCGCGTCGTCGTGGCGGCGGCGCGCGTCGACGGAGATGACGATACACTGGCTGCCGAATGCGGCCGCGCCTTCCTCGATGAGTTCGGGTCGCTCCAGTGCGCCGGTCGTGATCGACACCTTGTCTGCGCCCGCCCGGAGCGTCTCCTTGATGTCGGCTTTCGTCCGGATCCCGCCGCCAACCGTCAAGGGGATAAAACACTCGTCGGCGACCGCGTTGACGACATCGAGCATCGTCTCGCGGCCCTCCGCGCTCGCGGTGATGTCGAGGAAGACGAACTCGTCGGCTCCGGCCGCGTTGTACTTTTTTGCCAACTCGACAGGGTCGCCGGTGTACTCCAAGTTCTCGAAGTTGACTCCTGTGTAGACGGCAGCGTCACCGTCGTCGTCGAGGTCGACGTCGATACAGGGGATGATCCGCTTCGTGAGGCCCATTAGTTGTCGGAGATTGTCGACCCCGGGAATTAAAAGGCGCGGCAGCGGGTGGGTCAGGGCTCGGCGTCGTCAGACCCGGATACGTCGCCCGGAGCGTGTGTGTACACGGCGTACAGCACGGTCGCGGCGATGGCGAAATCGAGCGTGTGCTCGACGTAGTGGTGTGCTGGCATCGGCACGTATCCCAACACGGTGCCCGCGCCGACGATTGAGCGCGCCCACAACGCTCCGATAGCGACGCTCACGAGGAGGAACCGCCGCCCGCCGCGTCTGGCGTACGCGATCAGGCTGACGGCGAAGAGAGCCCCCGTCCCGACCCCAGCGAGGAGGATCACGACCAACAGCGGTGTTGACCCCTCGACGCTCCACCAACTGGCTCCGGCAAGCCACGAGCCGAGGTCGACCGGCCACCGACTGGATCCACCGGCAGCGACGGCTGAGGCGTCGACAGCAGCGACGGCTGAGGCGTCGACAGCAGCGACGGCTGAGGCGTCGGCAGCAGCGACGGCTGAGGCGCCGACAGCAGCGACGGTGGCGGACGGAAACCCGGATGTCACCACACATATCTCGGAGCGGCAAGAATATGAACCCTCCCCACCCGGCCGGAATCCGCGACGGCTTTTACC
>CAYRWH010000183.1:0-4105 GCA_964427935.1 uncultured Halobellus sp.
CGCATGAAAGAGCTGTTCGCCGACAGCGAATTCCCTTGGCTGGCGACGAACCTCGCAGCCGAGGACGGCGAGAGTCCGTACCCGGAGACCGAACAGTGGGTGACGACCGATGTCGGCGGGATATCGGTCGGACTCCTCGGCTTCGTCCCGCGTGGGTGGTCGCCGGATGACGGCGTCAATCTCGACCTCGCCGAGTCGACACAGGCGGCAATCGACCATCTCCGCGAGGAGGAGGGCGTCGACCTCGTCGTCGCAGGGTCACACCTAGGCGGCGAGTCGCCGAAACGAACGCTCGCGCGGGACGTAGACGGCCTCGATGCGATCGTCGGCGACCACTACGCGACGATCGACGAGGAACTACAGGAGATCGAAGGCACGGCGATCTCGCTGGCGGGCGACGAGTACGACCACCTCGCCACGCTGACGCTCGACTCCGACGGCGATGTCACGGATCGTATCCTCTACTCGCTCGCAGAGATGGAGCTGGAGGAAGACGAGGCGATGGCCGAGATCCGTGACGAGTACAACGAGATACTCGACGAGGAGCTTTCCGAGGAAATTGCGTACGCGGGCCAAGACCTGGACGCACGATTCGACTCAAACTACAACCTCGAAAACGAGTTCGGGAACCTCGTCACGGAGGCGATGGCCGAGCAAACGGACGCCGACGTCGCGATCCAGAACGGCGGCGGGATCCGGTCGAATCGGATCTACGAGCGGGGGCCGATCGAAGCCGGCGACGTGTACGAGATCCTTCCGTTCCCCGACCCGGCGGTGAAACTCGAGATCACGGGGGCGGAGCTGAAAGCGACCCTGGAGGAGGCCGTCGCGGTGCTTCCCGGCGCGAATTTCGGCGCACAGCCACAGATACAGGTACACAACATTCAGTACGACTGGTACGGGTTGGAGGAGTCGGTAGTCGAGAACGTCCACGTTGACGGCGAACCAGTCGACGACGACGACACGTTCACCGCAACCCTCTCCGGTCCGAACTTCGGACGGTGGCAGTCGGCAACTGATAACGAGGATCTCGCACCCGCCGAGGCGGGCGAAGAGACGGACACCATCGGTAACCTCGTGTACGATCACATGTCGGAACTCGGCTATCTCCAGCCGAAGCTACACAACCGGATCCACCGGTTCGACGAGGACGCCGGTGAGCCGACAGCGGTCCGCGAGGAGGGGCGGCACGTCGTTCTCGCGTACCCCGAGCCGGAGCACGCTCTCGACATCCACGAACAGACGTTTTACGCGGTGTCACGCCACGGAAACCGGATTGAGGCCGCGGGAGTCGAGGTTGCGGACGACGAGGTCCATGTCGCGTTCGACGCTGGGCAGATCGAAACGCTCGCGACCGGTCCAGCGGACCCGACCCTCCGGGTGTTCGGCGGCTTCGATCCGGACAGCGAGGGATACGACCTGGTCCCGGACGGCGAGTCCGAACCGCGTGAACTCCCCGTCGCCGCACGGTTTGACTACTTCGTCATGCGGGGTGACGTCGATATCGACGCACTTCCACTCGATCTTGGGTCGGATGACGACGGCTCCGCTGACGGGAGCGGGGGCGACGACTCCGAGGGCACGGACGACGACTCCGGGGACGACAGCGCTGATGATACGAATGGGAGCGAGGAGAGTGACGACACCGAAAGCGTAGATGACGAGATACCCGGCTTCGGTCCCGTCGCCGGGGCCGCCGGCGTGGCCGGTGGAGCGTACCTCTACAGCAAGTACGGCGCGGATGAGGGCAACGACCCAAACGACGACTAAACCAACTCCCGTGAGGAAGCCACACGTCGCTGTGAGATGGCAGCGATCCCACCGGCAGCGACGTGCTCTTTACCGTCAAACACATACTGAAACATACGAAACGAATGAGTCTGCCAGACCCCGACACCGTTCCACGCCGCGAGTTCTGTAAGGCCGCTGTCGCGCTCGGCGGTATCGCCGGGCTGAGCGCCTGTCTCGACGCCGACGGTGATGAGGGTGATGAAACAGCGGCGTTGAGCGGCGTTCCCGCCGGGGATCCGGACACCGTCCCGGCGCGCCAGCACGCGTGGAACGACGTTCTCGAACGCGACGAGGACGGGAACGTCGTCGCCCCGACACACCACGTCCTGCGAGGCCTGTCGGTTTCGCCGGACCTCGCTGCCGCCATCGAGAACAGCGATACGGCCGCCGTCAGCGATGCCCGAGACAGATTTTCGGAGGCGCTGACCGACATCGAACACGCCTTCGAGTGGTCAAACAAGGGGCTATTGTTCACCGTCGGCTACGCGCCGGGCTACTTCGATCGCTTCGATCACGGACATGACGGCCCTGCTGGCGTGGACCTCCCAGAACCGGTAGCGCTCACGTCGTTGGAGGACCCCGAGTTCGATACGGCCGACGTGCTCGTCCACCTCGCGAGCGACAGTCCAGAGGCGGTGCTCGCGGCGGAAGAGGCGCTGTTCGGTGAGGAGTCCGCGGCGAACGGAGAGCCAATAACCGACGTAACTGACCTGTTTGAGCCCGTCGACCGGCGGACTGGATTCCTCGGGCCGGGGTTACCGCGCGAACACCGTGACGTACAGGGGGTTCCGGACGACGCCCCGATTCCGGAGGAGGCCCCGCTGTTTATGGGATTTAAAAATGGGTTCGCCGGCTCACAGGCACCCGAGGATCGAGTAACGATAGCGGAGGGACCGTTCACCGGCGGGACGACCGAGCACGTCTCGACGTTACAGACGCAGTTGAACGCTTGGTGGGACCAGGAGAACCACAGCCAGCGCGTAAAAAAGATGTTCAGCCCGACGCATGCCGACGAGGAACGGGTTGGCGAGTGGGGTGAGAAGCTCGGCTCCACGCCGGGAGTCGTCGACCTGCCGGAGGACGCGGTCGAATTTGCTCGCGAAGAGGGCGTCGTCGGCCACGCACAGAAGGCCGCACGCGCACGGGATGACGACGGGACTCCGCCGCTGCTTCGTCGCGACTTTCCGACGACGGACGACGACCACACGGGCTTGCACTTCCTCACGCTTCAGGAGTCGATCGCCGACTTCGTTCGCGTCCGTGAGGCGATGACGGGAGCGGATCTCGCCGGCGAGAGCGGCGTCGGCTCTCGGTTAAATAACGGAATTCTCCAGTACGTGTTCGTTCGGCGACGAGGGAACTACCTCGTTCCGCCGCGGTCGCACCGATCGCTACCCGACCCGCAGCCATAATACCACAGTGACGATGGACCATACCGACCACGACGAAAGCGCGCGACGTTCAAGAGATAGAACAGACAACGGCACGGCCGGAACAGCCGTCGGCGACCGACTGAGTCGGCGTCGCGTTCTCGGCGGCCTCGCGCTTGGAACCGCGGCGCTCGCCGGCTGTGCCGACGACGAAGGAGACGGAGATCCGACGGGCGACGACGGAGGGGACACGAACGGGGAGGACAGCGACGACGACGCGAACGGGGACGGAAGCGAAGACGGGGTCCCGGCGTTCCCCTCAATCGACGACCCGCCGGACGCGACGTACATCCCCACACATTTCGAGGCGATGCGTCACCTCGACCCGATTCAGGCGGGCAAGTTCGAGGTAGAGCCGATGATCACGTACCCACATCAGTTCTGGAACGTGACAGGCAGCGAGGTGGTATCGGCAGAGCCGGGAACCGACGACGATGTCCACCTGATGGTGGCGGTTCGTGACCCCGAAACCGGGACGGTTCTCCCTGCCGAGACGGGACTTGAGTTGAACGTCGGTCGTGAGGGCGAGTCAAAAACGCCCCACGCGCCGTGGCCGATGATATCCCAAGAGATGGGATTCCACATCGGTGATAACGTCCCACTCGGCGAGGACGGTACTTATGAGGTCGAGGTCCGAGTCGGGAGCATCGACGCTCGACTCACCGGCGAGTTCGCCGGGCGGTTCGACGAACCCGGCCGGGGGTCGTTCACCTTCGAGTTCGATCAGGCATTCAGGGAGGAGGTCATTGGCGACATCCACTACCTCGACGAGGAGCACTGGGGACGACACGGCGCGCTCGCAAACCACATGGCAGGTGGGCACGGCGATCACGGCGACGACGGCCACAACCACGGCGACGACGACCACAATCACGGCGACGACG